>NZ_JALPSC010000002.1:1200000-1500000 GCF_023217965.1 Prevotella sp. E13-27
AAGCATCCTGTGAGAAAGACGGCATAGTAAAAAGCATAGCGACAACAATCATTGACAATCTGCTTGTCAGACGGGCTACGGTTAATTTACTCGATTCTATATATTTCATTACGATTCAAATAAACAATGATGTTTGTTTCATCTTCCTGAATACTCAAACAGATGTTATTAACGTCTTTGCATGAACAAGCCCATCAGAGCCTTCACATAATCTTCATCTGTTGCAACACTAACGTTGTCAACATTACATTTAGCAAAGGTCTCCTTAAGTCTTATCTGATGAGTATTCCAATATCGATGATAGGCATCACGGAGCTTCTTGCTGCTTGTGTCAATATACTGTTCGTAACCTGTCTCAGCATCGACAATCTTCATCAGACCCACATCAGGCAGTTCCTTAGCACGCTTGTCATAGACCTGAATAGCTACAAGATCATGCTTCCTGTTAGCTATAGTCAGCTGCTGAAAGAAATCCTGTCTAACATAGAAGTCACTCAAGAGGAATGCTGTGCAACGACGCTTTGACACACTTGTAAGGAACTCCACAGCCTGTGCCACATCGGTGCGCTTTGATTCTGGCTGGAAGTCAAGCATCTCGCGAATGATATAGAGAATGTGCTTTCTGCCTTTCTTGGGAGGAATATATTTTTCCACCTTGTCAGAGAAGAACACCACACCAATCTTATCATTATTCTGGATGGCAGAGAATGCTATCGTTGCAGCAATCTCAGTCACCATATCACGTTTCATCAGCTTCTGAGTGCCAAAGTCCTGAGAGCCGCTGACATCGATAAGCAGCATAACAGTAAGCTCACGCTCTTCCTCGAACACCTTAACGTATGGCTTATGGAAACGCGCAGTAACGTTCCAGTCAATATCGCGAACATCGTCACCATACTGATATTCTCTTACCTCAGAGAATGCCATACCGCGACCTTTGAACGCTGAGTGATACTGACCGGCAAAGATGTTCGAGCTAAGACCGCGTGCCTTAATCTCGATTTTTCTTACCTTCTTAATTATATCAGATGTATCCATCAGGGAACTTCCACCTTATTGATAATCTTTGAAATGATTTCTTCGCTTGTAATATTGCTTGCCTCAGCCTCGTATGTCAATCCGATGCGATGACGCAACACGTCGTGTGCCACAGCTCTTACGTCTTCTGGAACAACATATCCTCTACGCTTGATGAAGGCATAGGCACGTGCTGCCTTTGCAAGATTTATAGATGCACGAGGCGAACCACCGAATGAAATCATGTCTTTCAGTTCCTTCAAACCATAATGATCAGGATAACGGGTGGCAAAGACAATATCAGCAATATACTGCTCAATCTTCTCATCAAGATAAACCTCTCGCACTACTTCACGAGCCTTAAGAATCTCTTCGGCTGTTGTGACAGGTGTCACCTTAGGAAGTGAGCCACCAATATTCTCGCGAATAATCTTCTTCTCCTCGTCGAGCGTAGGATAGTCTATCACAACCTTGAGCATGAAACGGTCAACCTGTGCCTCAGGCAACGGATATGTGCCTTCCTGCTCGATAGGGTTCTGTGTAGCCATCACAAGGAATGGTGTTGGCAAGTCAAATGTCTCGCCACCAATTGTTACCTGCTTCTCCTGCATGGCTTCGAGCAATGCGCTCTGTACCTTTGCTGGAGCACGGTTAATCTCATCTGCCAAGACGAAGTTTGCAAATACAGGACCTTTCTTGGTCATGAACTGTTCGTCCTTCTGAGAATATATCATTGTGCCTGTTACGTCTGCAGGCAACAAGTCTGGGGTAAACTGTATTCGACTATACTTTGAGTCTATGAGCTGTGACAATGTCTTGATAGCCAACGTCTTAGCCAAGCCAGGCACACCTTCGAGCAGAATATTACCATCGCTCAGCAAGCCAATGAGTAATGAATCCACAAGGTGTTTCTGTCCTACAATAACACGATCCATACCAGCCACGAGGTTGGTTACGAATGCGCTTTGCTGTTCAATCCGGATATTCAATTCACGGATATCAATTGCTTCTGCCATAATTCTGTTTGTTTTTTTTATTCTAATTGTTTTTATTGCTTGTTTTTCTTATTGACATTTTTCTTCCATTCCAACTTAGGAATCTTAATATCCTGGCCTTCTGGGAGTACGCTTGAAGCAGTAATGCCATTATAGACTTCTATATAACAAGCCATACCCTCACCAAGGTAGCGACGTGAGAGACGGTCTGAAGTATCGTCTTTCTTCGTTTTCACGACACTTGCCGTACCCATAATATAGTAGGCTCCGTAACGTACTCGAGAGTCCATCTGTTCATACTTCTTGTATTCAGGCTCTGATTCTACGACATTGGTCTTAGCAGCCTCAGTAGTTTGTGGTTCAGCCTTAACCGCCTGGACTGAGTCTTTAAAAACAGAGTCTTTCTTAGCAGCTGCTGAATCATTGGTTGCAGCAATAATCATGCTGTCTTTATGCTGCTTTTCGTCAGAAGGAACCAACTCTTGTTCAACAACATCTTCTTTCTGACTATTAATCAGGTTCTTTACATTATCAGACAAGAATACGCCTGCTATGAAACCAACCAAAAGTGCTGCAACGACAGCGCCGTAAATTACCCATGACTTATTGTCATTACTAATGTCGGTATTATCGGTATTATCGGTATTATCGATATTATCGTCACTATCAGTAACCACTTCTGTGTCATCAGATGCGGGAACTTCTTCTTCAGCAATCTCAATCATCTCGCTGTTGTCATCAGCAGTAGTTGTAGTTTCTTCCTGCTGTTCAACTTGTTGGGGCTCTTCGATAGCAGTTTCATCAACAGTGTCAGAAGTAACGATTTCTTCTGTTGAAGTCTCAACTTCCTCAACAGGTGCTTCTGGAGCTTCAGGTTCAGTATATACCTCAGTCTCATATTCTGCTGCATCCTCAGACTCAATATCAGATTCAGTAGCAACAACAGGATTCATATCGTCAAAGGTTACGCCCTCATTCAATATCACTGTCTCAAAGCTGGAGAACGGCTTGTTGACAATGTCCTTCATCGTGGTATCAGGAGTAAAGGAAATCTTTGCGTGACTATCAATAAGCACCCTTTCACCTGTATTCACATTTACGCTCTCACGAGCTTCAACATTAACAAGCTTGAAAGTGCCGAGTCCTTTAACCTTTACAATCTCGTCGATGTTCATTCCTTCTTGGATAAGGTCAAAGAAAGCATTAACGAAACTCACTGCCTCGTCATTGCTCAGTCCACCCTTATTCACAAGGATAGTTGCCAGTTCTTGAACACCAAATTTTGCCATTATTCACGCCCTCCTTTTTTCACTTTGTCTTTCCACGTTGTATTAGGTCTGAAGGTAAGTGCCATCTTAGGCGGAACAAGCATCTGTTGGCCTGTCGTAGGATTTACGATGACACGTTCGAGTTTCTTCCTAACCTCAAACGTACCAAAGCTTGATATCTGGAGTGAGTCTCCGTCAATGAAACGGTCTCCAGCCTCACCAAGCATAATGTTAATCAAACGTTGGGTATTATTATTCTTGTACCCCATTCTTTTCGCAAGTTCTGCGACAAACATCTTATTGTTCATACCACTTCTCCGTATAAATCAAACTCTTCGGAATCGACAATCTTAACCTGATAGAACTCGCCAATCGTTAATATGCCGTTATCTTTTCTTATAAGAACTTCTGGGTCAACTTCTGGTGAGCAGAACTCACTACGTCCTATATAGTAGTCGCCTTCCATTCTATCAATAACAACCTTCATTGTCTTTCCCACTTTCGCTGCTTCTATCTCTGCAGAGATATTCTGCTGCAAACGCATCAGGCGATCCAAACGTTTCTGTTTTACATCTTCAGGAACATCATCGTCGTAGTGTTCAGCAGAATAGGTTCCGTCTTCTTCAGAATAGGCAAAGGCACCCATACGCTCGAAACGAGCCCAGCGTGTAAATTCCAGCAGTTCGTTGAAGTCAGCATCAGTTTCACCAGGGAAGCCAACCATCAGCGTTGTGCGTATATGTATTCCTGGTACTTCCTTACGCATACGCTCAATCATTGTCATTGTTTCTTCCTTAGTGACATTTCTGCGCATGCGCTGAAGCATATTGTCGGATATATGCTGCAAGGCAATATCAAGATACTTGCATACATTATCGTTCTCACGCATTACCCTCAGCAGGTCCCATGGGAAATGAGCAGGATAGGCATAATGAAGACGTATCCACTCCACACCTTCAATCTTCGCCATACGCTCCACGAGCTCAGCTATACGCTGTTCACCATAAAGGTCAACTCCGTAATAGGTCAGTTCCTGAGCTATTACCTGAAACTCCTTCGTTCCTTGAGAAACGAGCCACTTCACTTCGTCAAGAATCTCTTCCATCGGACGGCTCTGATGCTTTCCTGTAATCAAAGGAATAGCACAGTAAGCACAATGGCGGTCACAGCCCTCGCTTATCTTGATATATGCATAATGATTAGGAGTCGTTATTACTCGGCGAGCATTTCTCTCAATCTCTTTTTCGCTCTCTAACAAGTCATCAACAAGCTGGCGATAGTTGAACTTACCATACCAACCATCAACTTCAGGTATCTCCTTTTCCAAGTCTGCAAGATAGCGTTCAGATAGACAGCCCATCACATAGATGCGCTCTACCCTATTCTCTTTCTTGGCTTCACAGAACTCCAGGATGGTGTTAATACTTTCCTCCTTTGCATCTGCTATGAATCCACAGGTGTTTATTACGACTATCTCACCTTGTGGATTATCAGAATCGTGGGTACACTTAAAGCCATTTTTCTCAAAAAGCCCCATCAACATTTCAGAGTCAACGAGGTTCTTTGAGCAACCCATAGTTATTATATCTACCGTCTTATGCTTCATTGAACAAGGAATCGACAAACTGACGTTTATTAAATAACTGCAGGTCTTCCATACCTTCTCCCAATCCAATATATTTCACAGGCACTTTCAGCTGGTCACTAATACCAATCACGACACCGCCTTTAGCTGTGCCATCAAGCTTAGTGATAGCAAGAGAAGTTATTTGTGTAACAGCTGAGAACTGCTTTGCCTGTTCAAAAGCATTCTGTCCTGTAGAGCCATCGAGCACGAGCATCACCTCATCAGGTGCCTCAGGCAGCACTTTCTTCATTACTTCCTTGATTTTCTTCAGCTCGTTCATCAGCCCAACTTTGTTGTGCAGACGGCCTGCTGTGTCGATAATCACAACATCGGCACCATTAGCCTTTGCACTCTGCAAAGTATCGAAAGCCACACTTGCCGGGTCGCTGCCCATCTGCTGCTTTACTACGGGAACGCCTACACGCTCACCCCAAATGCAAATCTGCTCTACAGCAGCTGCTCGGAACGTGTCAGCAGCGCCGAGATAAACCTTCTTGCCAGCTTTCTTGAACTGATATGCCAGCTTGCCTATCGTGGTGGTCTTACCAACGCCATTTACACCCACAACGAGTATCACGTATGGGCTGTGGTCTGAAGGAAGATCCCAATTGTCATTATCGCCTGTATTATTCTCTGACAGCAATGATGCAATCTCATCGCGCAGTATTGAATTCAGCTCAGATGTAGAGACATACTTGTCACGTGAGACACGCTCTTCAATGCGCTCAATAATCTTCAGCGTAGTGTCCACACCAACATCAGACGTAATCAGCACTTCCTCAAGATTGTCAAGTACGTCATCATCGACTTTTGACTTTCCTACAATGGCTCGTGCCAACTTATCGAATACCGATGTCTTGGTCTTTTCAAGTCCTTTGTCAAGTGTCTCTTTGTTCTTTTTACCAAAAAATCCAAAAATTCCCATATAGCTATACTAAAATTTCGTACAAAGGTAGTGCAAAAAGCGCAAAGCACAAAGAAAAGCGAAATTCTTTAACATTATTCAAACAAAAATATAAAAAAAGGCTCGACCATCGTATTTGACAGTCGAGACCTCTCGTCAATTAATGATGTGCTTTACAGCGATTATTCTGCAACAGGCGCTTCAGCCTCCTCAGCTTCAGAAGCTTCAACAACGGGAGCTTCAACAGCAACAGGAGTCTCCTCTACAGGAGCATTCTCAGCAACTACCTTTACAGGAATCTCAACGGTTACCTCCTTGTGGAAGTGAACCAGAGCAACATAGTCACCTACCTTCTTGATGTCGCGCATTGTGATGATCTTGCGATCAACATCATGGCCGAGCTTCTTCAGCTCCTCAGCCACAGTAGCAGCGTTAACTGAACCATAGAGCTGACCAGTAGCACTAACCTTTGCAGCTACGCAGATAGCTACGTTCTCAAGTGCGTGTCCACGCTCCTCAGCAGCGGCCTTCTGTGCAGCCAGCTTATGTGCCTGCTGCTTGAGGTTCTCTGCCAGAATCTTCTTAGCTGACTCAGAAGCGATAACGCCCTTACCCTGAGGGATGAGGTAGTTACGGCCGTAGCCAGACTTTACATTCACGATATCGTTCTTGAATCCCAAGCCGATAATATCTTCTTTCAGTATAATTTCCATTCTTGCGTCCTCCTCTTTAATTATTTCATCAAATCGGTTACGTAAGGCAGCAGTGCAATCTGACGTGCACGCTTCACGGCCTGAGCCACGCGACGCTGATACTTCAGTGAAGTGCCAGTGATGCGACGGGGAAGAATCTTACCCTGCTCGTTCAGGAACTTCTTCAAGAATTCGGGATCTTTGTAGTCGATATACTTGATACCGCTCTTCTTGAAACGACAATACTTCTTCTTCTTTGTGTCAATAGAAGGAGCTGTGAGATAACGGATTTCTGATACTTCTGCCATGATTTAAGCCTCCTCTGATTTAGTTGCATACTTCTTACGACGCTTTTCAGCATACTCTGCAGCATACTTGTCAAGCTTCACAGTCTGGAAGCGCAGCACTTTCTCGTCACGACGATAAGCGGTCTCCAGTGTCTTGATAACTTCTGGCCCAGCCTTGAATTCAACGAGGAAATAGAATCCCGATGTCTTCTTCTCAATCTGGTAAGCCAGCTTCTTCAGTCCCCAGGCCTCTTCATTCAGGATCTCAGCACCTTTGTCGGTGAGCACTTTCTTGAACTTTGCGACCGTTTCCTTTGTCTGATCGTCAGACAAAACGGGAGTTAAAATGAAAACGGTTTCGTACTGATTCATACGTTTTTTAATGTTTAAATAATGTTATTTTGCAAAATGCGGGTGCAAAGGTACTACTTTTTTCCCTTTCCTGCAAGTTTTTATTATCATAAAAAAGCTTAAAGCTCGAATAAACCCGTGGGGTTTGTTCTTTTCAGAACTTCCAGCTCAAGATCTTTCCCCACCACGATACCATAGGAGCGCAGTATTGTCTCTACTGTCTTGCGTGCCAGTTCGGGATGATTATTTTCCTCCGACAGATGGCAGAGCCACACGTGTTTCAGCTTCTCACTCATGTTGTTTGCAAGTGCTTCACCACAGGCATTGTTGCTGAGATGTCCAGTTCCGCTAAGTATTCGTTCTTTCAGATGCTGTGGATATGGTCCTTGTTGTAGCATCTCAATATCGTGGTTGGCTTCTATCACAAGATATTGGGCTTTGGAGATGAATGACTTCATCTCTTCTGTCACCATACCGGCATCAGTAATTATGCAGATATTCTTGTCATCATGTTCCACGAAGTAGCCCACATTCTCGCTACTGTCATGTGGCACAGCAAATGGAGTGACCTTGAAGACATCATCAAGGTTGATGCTTTCACCTGGCACGACATATCTGCGCAATTGTGACGTAATCTTCCTCGCAACGCAATAGTTACGGTCTATTCCCTCGTGAACAGCTTCAGTGGCATAGATGGGCAGATGATAGTCGTGACTGATACTTCCTACGGACTTTATATGGTCTGCATGATCATGTGTAATGAACACATGATGAATCTGCGTAAGGCTGAGTCCATAGTCTTTGAAGTTTTTCTTCAGAGTCCTGATTCCAACTCCAACGTCTATGAGCAGTCCTTCTTTTTCTGTATATATAAAGTAACAGTTGCCACTGCTTCCGCTACCAAACGATATAAAATTCAGCATCTATTTGTTTTTAGCCTGCAAAGTTACTATTTAGTAAGCAAAAAGCCAAAGGAAATCTGTATTTTTCTATACAAATTTTACTCGTCGCCATATTCGAATACAAATAGAAATTCCCCTTGTGTTAGAAAGGCAGTCCCACTGCGAAGTGGAAAGCTGCATCGCGGCTGAATTTCGGATGCAACAGCGGATAGTGTTCATCTGTATCAGGTTCGTATGCAGGATTAACAGCCTTCATACCAAGGTCAAAACGCAGAATGAAATAGTCAAAGTTGAAGCGTATGCCAAGACCGTAGCTTGCAGCCAGCTGTGACAGAAATTCATTGAAACGGAACTGTCCGCCAGGTTGACCTTTATAGTCGCGTAGTGTCCAGATATTGCCTGCATCGATGAAGAAGGCGCCTCCAAGTTTCCAGAACAGATGTGTGCGATATTCTGCATTCAAGTCTAGCTTCATGTCACCAGTCTGATTGATGAAGTTTATACGTCCGTCATTTTCTGTATATTTACCAGGTCCCAGTCCTCTGACGCTCCATCCTCTGACGCTGTTTGCGCCACCCGAGAAATAGCGCTTTTCAAAAGGCAGCACATTGCTGTTTCCATAAGGATAGGCTATGCCGAATCCCATATGAAGCACAAGCTGGTTGTTGCTGTCAATCATGAAAGAGCGTGACAGATCAAAATCAGCCTTTACATATTGAGCAAACGCAATATTAAATAAGGTATATTGTCCTTCGCTGTTTTTACCTGCATCAAACATCTCGGCTCCAAGTGACAGCAGGTTGCCCGATGTTTCAAGGTTTGTCTTAAACGCAATGTTTCTGTTGGCATAGGAATAGCCTATGCCTATCTTAGTGATGAACAGGTCTTCATAGTTATAGCGGAGAATGGCGTTACGCGAGTTTTCGCTCTCCAGATATTCCTTTCTGAAAGTATTTGAAATCCAAGGCATGAAGACATAGTTCAGGTCAAGGAGATCAAGCTGATAACGATCATGACGATAAGGGAACGACCACTTATACCTCCATGATGCAGAGAGCACACGACGGTGGAATTCTGGTCGGTCTTGCATGTCATATAGCAATGCCAGCTCGCTTGTGGCATTCACCTCGCGTCGTATTCTATCAGAGATGAAAGGCAACATGAAGCGCGGATAGCTGAGTCGTGCTTCAACAGAGTATTCTATGAAGTTCTGGTTTGAGTAGCCTTCCAGCTCCTTTATGGCCTCATAGGCGCCACGCAACTCAACGCTGAACACCTCGCTACCACGAAACATGTTACGATTCTGATAGGTCACAGACAGAGCTGCTCCCAGGTCACCTGCTGTGTTTGTTCCTTCAGGCTGCACACTTATTGTAGATGGTTTGTTGCCCTGTAGTTGAATGTCACAATCAAGAATAGTCGTATCGGCCTGTTGTCTGAGTGAAATGTTAGTGTATTTCACAGCCTGCATCCTGCCGAAGTGGTTATATGTGCGTTGCAAACGTGCTGCTGAATACGGCTGATTGGCTGTGAAATGTGTACACTCTTCAAGAACGCTTCGTCTGAGAGGCAGCTGATATACAGTATTGGCACCACCAGCATTATAGCTAATCTTTCCTATTGTATAGCAAGAATGCAGAGTGTCAGGAAGGTTGTCACGCTTCATTGCTGCAAGGCGCAGCGTAAGGTCGATATCCGTTGAGCCAGCCAGAGTGTCTGCCAGATAGCTTATATATTCTTTGTGGAATCGATAATAGCCATTGTTGTTAAGAAAGCTTGTCAGTCGCTTGCGCTCAGCATCGAGTTTCGCCAAGTCAAACCTCATATTAGCATTCAGCATACGTTTAGCGCTATCGCCGTTAACTTTCAACAGCGAGTCAATACGACTGTCGCCAATCTCGTATCTCAACCTACGGACATAATATGCTTTTCCAGGCTGAAGCCAATAGGTCACATGTGCCTTCTTACCACGATACTGCACATCGGCTATCACCTCTGACTGCATATAGCCCTCGTTACACAGAGCCTGACGAAGGTCTGCACTCGAACGAACCATCTGCATACTGTCAAATATCACAGGCGGCTCACCTATAGACTTTATAAAACGGTTTATCCAACGTGTAGTGTCTCTTCCTGACAAAGAATATGTGGCAAGAGATGTCTTCGCCAACGAGAACAGGCGTGAGTTGGGATTCTGTCGCACATAGCTGCGCAATTGTCCCAAGCTGACATCAGCTTCTGCCGAAGGGGCCAGTCTTACCTTAACAGTGCTAAGCAGGTATTTGTCATCTGGAACATAGCGCGTCGTAGAACAGGAATTCATCAGCATCATAATGGGAGCTATCAGCATCATAATCCATGATGTTGACAGCATTCCTTTATTATTATGCAGTTTATCCATGTGCATTTTTCTTTCTTCTGCTGAACGAAAGGTTATTTGCGTCGTCTGAACTCTGCGCAGGTTATAGCAGTTGCAATAGCCACATTCAGGCTTTCAGCCGTATCACCCTTGCGATAGCAAGGTATGAGGAGTCTCTCCGTCACCAATTGTCTCACTTCTGCTGAAATGCCGTTTCCCTCGTTACCCATTACAATAATGCCTTCCTCGGCAAGGTTCTTGCTATAAAGGTCTTCGCCGTCGAGCAATGTTCCATATACAGGCAGCGATGTTTGGCCTAACAGATCCGTGAGCTTGGTATATATAATGTTCACGCGAGCTATGCTTCCCATTGTGGCCTGAACCACTTTCGGATTCCAAGCATCGGCAGTATCCTGCGAACAATAGATGGTATCTATTCCAAACCAGTCAGCAATACGTATTATCGTTCCCAGATTGCCTGGGTCCTGCACTCCGTCAAGAGCGAGACACAGTCCGCGAGGTTCTGTCACCTCACTTGTTTTTGGCATACAGAAAGTAGCAAGCACATATTGAGGATGCTGCAGGAAGCTCAGTTTTCGCAATTCATCAGGAGTAACCTCAATACAATCTATTCCAAACGGATTCTCATAGGCGGCTGTGGCAAAGACCGTCTGAGGCTTAAAGCCACAACGCAACAGATCGCCCACCACCTTTGGACCTTCTGCTACGAAGAGTCCGCTCTGCTGCCTGTGTTTCTTCTGTTCCAGCAGTTTTACTTGGCGTAACTGGTTCTTACTTAGCATAAGTTATAACTTCAGAAGTTGATTCTATGTAGGACGCAAAGTTACTATTTTTTTTCTGTTTCTTAAAGAAAAAGGCTGGGAAAATCTCAAGGATTTTCCTCAGCCTTCTATTTTGTGTTTCCTATTTGAAAACAGATTACTCTGCAGCAAGAGTGAAGCGACGGAAGTCAGCAATCTTCAGTTCCTTGTCCTGCTGAGCGAGCCACTGAGAAACAGTAGCCTTGTCGCCGTCGCCGAACTGGAACTCCTGGTCAACGAGGCAGTTCTCCTTCAAGAACTTCTGTACGCGACCCTTAGCGATGTTCTCGATCATTACTGGCTTCAGCTGAGCCTCGCCCTCTACCTTAGCAGCAGCGATAACCTTGCGAGCCTCGTCAGCCTGCTCCTGTGTGAGCCAGCCCTTAGACATGTTGCTCTCAATGTGGTCTTCGCTATCCACGAGGTTGGGGTTGATACCAGCCTTCTTAAGCTTCATCTCAACGAACTTCTCAACCTGCTCGAGCTTTGTCTTCTCAACTGCAGTCTTGTACTCCTCGTCGAGAACCTTCTGCTCTACGTGCTCTGCGTCAAGAGCTACTGGCTTCATGGCAGCTACCTGCATAGCAAGCTTGTGACCAGCCTCCTGGTTCTCCTTTGTGGTCTGAACCATTGTGCAGAGAGTGTGCTTACCCATGTGGTCGTAAACTTCAATGTTTGCGCCCTCGAGAGTCTGGTAGCCATCGAGCTCCATCTTCTCACCAGTGATACCTGAACGCTGTGTAACAGCCTCAGAAGCCTTCATGCCGTTAACAACAAGATTGTTAACCTCATCGAGAGTCTTGCACTTTGCAGCAACAGCAGCGTCGAGGATGCTCTGTGTCAGAGCAATGAAGTCAGCACCGTTAGCCACGAAGTCGGTCTCACACTTCAGGGCGAGGATTGCACCAAAACCGTTCTCAACCTTTGTGAGCACGCAACCGTTAGAAGTCTCACGATCGCTACGCTTAGCAGCGATAGCCAGTCCACGCTCGCGAAGCAGCTCCTTAGCACGGTCGAAATCACCCTCAGCCTCAGTCAGAGCCTTCTTTACGTCAGCCAGACCTGCGCCAGTCATAGCGCGAAGCTTTTTGATATCGTCAATTGAAATTGCCATAATAATTTACGATTTAACTTGTTACGTTTTTCATTTAAGAGTGAAGAGTGAATCGTTTCCTTTTCACTCTTCCCCTTTTTACTTATCACTTACTCAGCAGCTGGTGCCTCTTCCTCAGCAGCAGGAGCCTCTGTAGCCTCCTCCTTGCGAGCACGACGTGTGCGCTTTGGAGCTGCCTCTTCAGACTCTGCCTCAGCCTGTGCCTCAGCAGCCTTCTCGTCAGCCTTTTCAGCCTTGCGCTCCTCGAGACCCTCTGCGATAGCAGCGCAGCATGCATTGAGGATTACCTCAACGCTGTCCTTAGCGTCATCGTTTGCAGGGATGATGAAGTCAACGTTCTTAGGATCGCTGTTTGTATCAACGATACCGAACACGGGGATACCCAGACGGTTAGCCTCACGAACGGCGATGTTCTCCTTCATCACGTCAACAACGAACAGAGCGCTTGGCAGACGTGTCAGGTCAGCGATAGAACCGAGGTTCTTCTCAAGCTTAGCGCGCTGACGTGTAATCTGCAGGAGCTCACGCTTTGACAGGTTGCTGAATGTGCCGTCGTTCATCAGTTTGTCGATGTTTGCCATCTTCTTCACAGCCTTGCGGATGGTTGGGAAGTTGGTGAGCATACCACCAGGCCAACGCTCGATAACATAAGGCATGTTCACGCTTGTAGCCTTGTCGGCGATGACTTCTTTAGTCTGTTTTTTAGTACCTACGAAGAGGATTTTCTTACCCTGACGGGCAATGGCCTTCAATGCCTCTGCAGCATCGTCAATCTTAACGACTGTCTTGTGGAGGTCAATGATGTGAATACCGTTACGCTCGGTATAGATGTATGGAGCCATGGCGGGGTTCCACTTACGCTTCAGGTGACCAAAGTGGCATCCAGCCTGGAGCAGCATATCAAAATTTGTTCTTGCCATTTTCTTTTTTCTTTTTAAATAAGTTGTTTACTTTCTTTTTAATCTTTTTGTTAGATCAGCCAAGTGGTAGTCTAGTTTGACTAGTTCGACTAGTTCAACTAGTTTTTCTAGTACTAGCCCCCAGAATCCCCTTGGTTTAGATACTAAACGTAGTCCAGTATGATTAACGCTTACTGAACTGGAAGCGACGACGTGCCTTTGGACGACCTGGCTTCTTACGCTCTACCTCACGGCTGTCACGTGTAAGGAAGCCCTGAACCTTGAGTGCCTTCTTGTCATCAGCGTTCAGCTTAACAAGAGCACGTGCGATAGCCATACGCAGAGCCTGGCTCTGACCTGTGAAGCCACCACCATCGAGGTTGGCATTGATGTCGTACTTTTCAGCTACTTCCAAGAGCTGCAGAGGCTGCTTAACAACATACTGCAGGATAGCTGAGGGGAAATATTCTGTAATATCCTTCTTGTTGATCGTAATTTTGCCAGTACCTTCCGACAAATAAACACGAGCTACAGAGCTCTTACGACGACCTGTTGCGTTAATTACTTCCATTGTCTTCTATTATTATTTATACTGGTTAATATCAATAGCCTGTGGCTTCTGAGCCTCATGATTGTGCTCTGTGCCCTCATAGATATAGAGGTTGTTGAGCAGTGCGCGTCCGAGGGGACCCTTTGGCAGCATACCCTTCACAGCGTGACGGAGCATCTTGTCAACACCATCCTTCTTCTTGCGAAGCTCAGCAGGTGTGTTGAAGCGCTGACCACCAGGATAGCCAGTATAACGGGTGTAAACCTTATCGGTTTCCTTCTTACCGGTGAAAACAACCTTGGCAGCATTAATAATAATAACATTGTCGCCGCAATCAACATTAGGAGTGAAACTTGGCTTGTACTTACCACGAATCAACTTAGCGACTTTAGAAGCGAGGCGACCTACCACCTGATCGGTAGCGTCGATTACCACCCACTCCTTCTTGACTGTCTCCTTGTTAGCTGAGACTGTCTTGTAACTTAAAGTGTTCATTCTTAAAATTAAATTTACTAAAAAACAGTTTTTTAAAATCTTTTTGCGGCATTTGCCGCGCTCTCGAATAATCTTGAATGTCGATTCACGAACCACGTCATCCGGCCAAAGATAAGCGCTATTCACACGGCACTCACGGGGGATTCTAAGACCCTCCCCCAATAATCGGACTGCAAAGGTACAATATTTAATTAAGAAAAAGAAACAGACACACTAACCATAATGTAAATTTATGTTTATTTAACACAACATTACGATTAATTATTATTTGTCCATCACCTTAGGTTATTGAGAAGACACGGCGTACCGACTCACCGGCGTACCGCCGTACCATTTGCATAATTCAAATGAAGTAGTAAAATAGTGAAATTAACTTTTATATATTATATATATTATATTAAATTTAATATAATATATATAATATATAAACATATTTTCAAGGTCTATGGTATGCAGCAAGTAAAAATCCTAATGGTGAGTCGGTACGCCGGTACGCCGGTGAGTCGTACGGATTCTGTTGACTATTGCTCCTGTGAATGTAGACTACTTTCCTGAATATGTTTACTTTTCTCTAATATATCATGCGACAACTCAATTTTAACATTTGAAATAAATCTGAGATAAATGAAAAGAATCCTTGTTTTGCACCCAATAATTTCGTACCTTTGCAATGCATTCGAATGACACACAACGAGCGTTTAGAAATAACGCGTGAAGCGTTTGGTAAGAAAGCGAGAGGCGTTTGGTAAGAAAGCGAGAAGCGTTTGGTAAGAAAGCGAGAAGCATTTAAATAAGAAAGCAAATAGCGGACAAATCTAAGGTCAGTAGAAAAGCAGAGAGGGGCACCACGGCAGCAGCACTCCTCCCACGATAAAAACAAAAGTCCACCTAATGATTACAAAAATGCAATGGTGAGGCCAGCCATAACAATGGACACCATAGACATGAGCTTGATGAGGATGTTCAGAGACGGACCACTCGTGTCCTTGAAAGGATCGCCAACGGTATCGCCCACGACAGTAGCCTTATGACAATCGGAGCCCTTGCCACCGAAGTTGCCCTCCTCCACCATCTTCTTGGCATTGTCCCACGCGCCACCGGCATTGGCCATGAAGACAGCAAGTGTGAAGCCTGCAGTAAGGCCACCGACAAGGAGTCCCATGACACCAGCGACACCAAGAACACAGCCCACGATGATAGGAATGATTATTGCCAGGAGCGATGGGAAAATCATCTCTTTCTGAGCCGAGCGAGTGGAGATTTCCACGCAACGACCATAGTCGGGAGTGCCTGTTCCCTCAAGTATGCCTTTAATCTCGCGGAACTGACGGCGCACTTCCTCAACCATAGACTGAGCTGCACGACCCACAGCTCCCATGGTCAAACCACAGAACAGGAAGGCAGCCATGCCTCCTATGAAGGCGCCAACGAGAACCTTCGGGTTCATGAGGTTCACCTGGAAGAAGTTCATGAAGTCGGGAATGGTGGCATCGGTAGCGCTAATGATTTCACCCTTGAGATTAGTGAGGGTGATGTTGGCACGTTCCATAGCAATCTTCACCTCTTCAATATATGATGCCAGAAGGGCGAGGGCTGTGAGAGCTGCTGAGCCAATGGCAAAGCCCTTGCCGGTAGCAGCGGTGGTGTTACCAAGGGCATCAAGAGCATCGGTACGCTGGCGTACTTCTGGCTCGAGCTCGCTCATCTCAGCATTACCTCCGGCATTGTCAGCAATAGGTCCATAGGCATCAGTGGCAAGAGTTATGCCAAGCGTGGAGAGCATGCCCACAGCAGCAATGCCAATGCCGTAGAGACCGCGAGAGAGCGACTCAGCCGACATGTCGAGGTTGAAGCCATTGGCACAGAGATAGCTGAGCATTATGGCAACAGAGATGGTGACAACGGGTATCATGGTAGATATCATGCCTGTACCTATACCTTTTATTATAACGGTGGCAGCACCTGTCTCTGAAGCAGCAGCGATGTCCTGCGTAGGCTTATAGGAATGAGAAGTGTAATACTCTGTGCCCTGACCAATGATGACGCCTGCACAGAGACCTGTGATGACTGAGAATGATGTGCCAAGCCAGTTGTCGAGTCCCAAAAGATAGAGAATGACAAACGTGGCAACAGCAATGAGTACAGCAGAAACGTTTGTTCCCAAGGCCAGCGACTTTAGCAGGTCGCGCATAGTTGCTCCGTCCTTGGTGCGGACGAGGAAGATGCCTATCAGCGAGAGGAAGATGCCCACAGAGGCAATAATCATGGGGGCTATGACAGCCTTGAGCTGCATGTCGCCATTCATGGCAAAGGCCGTAGCGCCAAGGGCTGCAGTAGAGAGTATGGAGCCACAATAGCTCTCATAGAGGTCGGCACCCATGCCTGCTACATCACCCACATTATCGCCCACATTGTCGGCAATGGTAGCGGGGTTGCGAGGATCGTCTTCAGGAATATCCTGTTCAACCTTTCCCACAAGGTCGGCACCAACATCGGCTGCCTTAGTGTAGATACCGCCACCTACACGAGCAAACAGCGCCTGTGTAGAGGCACCCATGCCAAAGGTAAGCATGGTGGTGGTTATAGTGATAAGGGCTATGCTTCCCTCAGTATAGACGCTGCTGAGTATTAGAAACCAGATAGCTATGTCGAGAAGACCGAGACCCACGACAACAAGGCCCATGACAGCTCCTGAGCGGAACGCGATGCGAAGTCCCTGGTTGAGACCCTTGCGGGCACCATTGGCAGTACGTCCAGAAGCATAGGTGGCGGTCTTCATGCCGAAGAAGCCTGCCAGTCCGCTAAAAAGTCCGCCTGTGAGGAAGGCAAACGGTACCCATGGATTCTGCACATGAAGCACATAGGCCATGAAGGCGAACACTACGGCAAGGACGATAAAGACCATCGTCACAACCTTGTACTGCTGCTTAAGATAGGCCATAGCACCACGACGCACATGGGCTGCTATCTCACACATTCGAGGTGTGCCCTCGTCTTCTTTCATCATCTGGCGGAAGAAGAAGAACGCCATACCAAGGGCAACGATACTTGCCACTGGCACTAACCAAAAAACGGAAGGAATATTCATAGTTATAGTTTATATGATGGTTGTATTAACGTGGTTCTGAATAGTTTTCTCAGCTTGAAGCTTCGCCTAAAGGCAAGGTCATGAGGAAACGTGCACCTGCAGTATAGCTGGTGTCGAGAACAATGTCACCTCCCAGTCGGCGACAGAAGCTGCGAGCTACAGTCAGTCCGATGCCGGTACCAATTTCGTATTCGTTGAGCTGAACGAACTCTTCAAATATGTGTTCAGCCTCGTTGGCAGGTATGCCAATGCCGGTATCCTCTATTACAAACTGAACCTTGCCTTCAAGCTTTTCCACCTTCAGGCGGATTGTTCCTTCCTTAGTGAAACGTTCAGCATTGTCGAGCATCAAGACGATGGCGCGAGTGGCTGCCTGCTCATTAGTGTGGAGCATCAGAGTATCACTCCCCTCGCCTACCTCAAGCTCAATGGGTATCTTATACTCCTCGCATGGAGGGAAGTTTGACGCAGCCTGGGCAGCTATCTGAAGTGCAAGCACGTCATCGTTACGCTCAATGACCGTCTTGCTGTTTGCATCGCTAAGCTCAAGCATCTTGTTAACAAGCTCGGTAATGCGATTTGTATTCTCAAGTATCTGCTTGTTGATGTCTTTGCGAGTATCTTCGTCGAGATCAGCATTCGATGTGGTGATAACCTGGGTGAAGCCCGACAGGATGTTAAGAGGAGTGCGAATCTCATGTGATATCTGCTGTATGAACGACGTCTTCATGCGCGATGACTCCTTGGTGCGCTCATTGGCCTCCTCAAGTTTCTTATAAGCTATTTCAAGACGCATGGCTGCCTTGTGTCGGAAGAAAATGAACAGGCTGAATCCAAACAGCACAAGCACCATCAGCACAATGGCTGCCAAGAACTGCTGACGCTCCATATCGGCCTTCTGCTGCATAATCTCTGTCTCTTTCTGCTGAGTGTTGTATATCGTTGCCATCTCCAACGCCTCATCACGCTGCATGCTGATTATTGATGAGTCGAGGCGCTCGCAAATAGCTCTTGCTACAGCATTGGCAGTATCAAGACGATTGGCGTTGATATTGGCACGATACTTTGGCAAGTAGTAACGTTGGATATTCTCTACTGTAGGGTGAATATTGAACTTATTCATTTGTGCATCAAGTGACTCATAGTTACGAGCTGCATCAACCCAGCGTCCGGCAGAAGTGAGATAGTTGATGGCTTCGAGTTTTCCATCACCAGTGTTTGCATAGTCAGTCAGCAAGGCTTTTTCATAGTTAAGCTTTGCGTCAGCCTTATTACCAAGACCTTCCATTGCCCAGGCACGATAAAGGTAAAGGCGAGCTGTCTGCTTGTCAAGATAGCTCTGGTTGGGATCAGGAAGATTGCTATATTCGTGAAGGAGTTCTTCGAGATGACTTGTCCAGTCATAGGCTTCCTGATAATAATGCTGGAAAAGATAGTTATCTGCAATCGTGATTACACCTACTACAGCACTTGTCACATTTGATGATGACGGCTCGTATTTTATTACTTCAAGATATTTGCTATAGGCATCATGAAAGCTCTTGGCTGCTTCATTGGAGGTGTTCAGTTTAAGCTGACAGCATCCCACAGAGAGTAACAAGTAGGCAAAGTCGCAATTGCTATCGTAGCCCTTTTCCACAAGCTTATTCATTGCAGGCACAGCAACCTTCATAGTTGACTCATATTCACCACGTAGCAGAAGCACACTGGCAAGTCTGTTGGCAGACTTAGAGTAGTATTCAAGGTCTTCGCGGTTCTTTATGTCAAGAGAAATGGCTTTCTGCCAGTAGTTCTCGGCCAGGTGCATCTTACGCTCACGAGAGTATGCATAGCCTCGCCAATAGTTGGCTTTCATCTCAGATATTTCATTTGTTGAGTCCAACTGGTCTGCCAACTGGAGCAACCTTTCATAGTCATACTGTTTATAGGCTGCATTTATAAGACTATCGGCTTGGTTCTGTTTGACTATGGTCTGACGTTCTTTATCTGTACATGATGAAACAGCTGCGATAAGGAACAATGTAAACGATATATATTTAATGAATCGTGCTTGCATCTTGAAAAATATTTTTTGCAAAGATAAAAAATATTGGCAACAAAATGACATTTTATTCAAAAAGAAAAGTAATTTTGCCATGAATAACATTAATTATTGCACATTTCGGTAAGAATATGCAAATAATCGACTTTTTAAAGTGCTGTTAAAAGAGAAATGAAATCGACAAGAGACAGTCAAATATACAAAGTGACAATGGCGGGCGGAGCAGCAAACGTAGCCCTGCTCGTATTCAAGTTCGTAGCTGGAGTTTTAGGACATAGCTCAGCGATGATTGCTGATGCCGTACACTCACTAAGTGACTTCATCACTGATGTTATAGTAATAATATTTGTATGGATAAGTGCAATACCAAAGGACAAGTCACATGACTATGGTCACGGCAAATACGAAACGCTGGCAATGACTATCATTGGCTTGGCGCTGATTGCTGTCGCAATAGGAATAGTCTATGACGGAGCAGAGAAGATAATAGCATGGGCAGGCGGTAAACAGCTCGAAGCCCCTGGCATGCTTGCCCTATGGGCAGCCCTGATCTCTATAGCCACGAAGGAAGTTGTATATCGATACACAATGACCAAGTCAGTACAGCTTAATTCACAAGCACTGAGAGCCAACGCATGGCATCATCGCAGCGATGCTCTCTCGTCAATAGGAACTGCTGTGGGCATAGGTGGAGCAATATTTCTCGGACAGCGCTGGACGGTGCTCGACCCAATGGCATCTGTCATCGTAGGATTGTTTATAGTCAAGGTTGCTATTGTGCTGCTACGCGATGCCATAGGCGACCTTACAGAGCAGTCTTTACCAGAAGATATCGAGGAAGAGATTTTGCAGCTGGCGGCATCTATTCCTGGAGTAGTTGAACCTCATGACCTGCACACTCGACGAATAGGCAGTCACTATGCCATTGAGCTACACATACTGATGAACGGTGACATAACGCTGAAAGAAGCTCACGACAAAGCCTCTGAGGTGGAAGAAGTATTGAAAAAGAAATACGGCGAAGAGACACATATTTCTGTACATGTGGAGCCGAAATAAACAATATCAGCCAAAAAACATGCGATGTATTATTGCATTATCAGATAAAAAACTCCCGATGCTCAGGAAGTGAACATCGGGAGTATTTATTGTAGGATTATCTACTACTTACAGGGCTGCACCAGCAATCCACTCATAGATGCAAGAGGCAACGCCAAGGAGGCAGATGCCTGCTGTACACAGAACGAGGGAAATCTTAGTAGCGCCGTCCATAGAGAAGGCTGGCAGAGGATTCTCCTCCTTTGTTATATACATAGCCTTCACGATGAGCAGATAGTAGTAAAGTGAAATCACAGTGTTAACCAAAGCCACGAACACCACGAAGTATGGCCAGAATGGAGCTCCGTTGTGACCATTGACAGCAGCAAGGAACACGAAGAACTTTGAGAACATACCTGCAAATGGTGGGATACCTGCCAAAGAGAACAGAGCGAGAGTCATGAGCAGAGCCAACTTAGGATTGGTGCTATAAAGACCATTGTAGGCAGACATCATTGTGCTTCCTCCATTATTCTCCACAGCGCTGATAACGGTGAAGACAGCCATGTTAGCTGCTACATAAACCAGCACGTAGAACGTTAGTGCAGTAGCACCTACCTGAGCATCGCCACCGATGACAGCCAGCATGATATAGCCTGCCTGTGAGATTGACGAGAAAGCCATGAAGCGCTTCAACTCGTTCTGACGAATGGCAAAGAGGTTAGCCACTGTAATAGAGAGCATGATAACAATCCACAACAGTGGGTTCCAATAGTCTATCATAGAATCAAACACCTTGGTGAGGATGATGCACAGAGTGAGAGCTGCAGCTCCCTTCGACACTACGCTCAGATAACCTGTGACAGGTGTAGGAGCACCCTGATAGGTGTCAGCAGTCCATAAGTGGAAGGGAACAAGAGAAATCTTGAATCCCAATCCGCTGAAGAAGAACACGAGACCCATGATGGTGAGCGGAGAAGTGGTCAGCTCATCTGCCACATCTTCAAAATACAGAGAACCTGTAGCAGCATAGAGGAACGAGATACCAAAGAGCATCACACCACTTGAGAATGTAGCCACAAGGATGTACTTAGCTGCGCCCTCAGCAGAGTTCTTACGGTTCTTATCGAAGGCAACCATACAAGCCATAGGAACAGAAGCCATCTCAAGACCAAGGAAGAACATCAGGAATGAGCCTGAAGACATCATCATATACATGCCGAGCAGAGTAGAGAGAACCAGCATGAAGAACTCGCCAGAAATCTTCTTATTGGTCTCTAACCACGTCTTCGACATAATGACAACGATGAGTGTACCCATTGTGAGGATAATCTTCATCACGTTGACCATCTCGGAGGTAACGTAGATGCCGCCGAAAGCTTCAGCAGGCTCCATAGTACCAAACAGGACGGCAGTCTGAAGGACTAATGCACCACATGTAATAGTCCAGAGTTTAGAAAGCTTATTCTCACTCTTGTTCAATGCAAAGTCAGCAAAGAAGACCACAAGCAGCAACGCTACTAATATAGCCTCTGGAATCATATTTAAGAATTGTACGTAATTCATATCTTTATTTCCTCCTTTACTTTACATTACACCAATTGATTGAAGAATGCTGCCTGCACTCGGCGAAATCATGTCGCTGAAGAAGAACGGAGCACAGCCAAGACCTGCAACACAGAAGATGAGGCAGATAACAGCAACGCGCTCATCCCAAGTTGCATCGGTGAGCTCAAGGAAGTGCTTGTTCTCAACCTCGCCATAGAGAATCTTACCAACAACACGAAGGATATAGACTGCTGTTACGACGATTGAAGTACATGCAATGATGGTAGCAACCATACGGAACGACGTGTTGGGGTCGCCAGCAAGAGGCTCAGCACCAAATGCGCCCACGAAGATTGTCATCTCAGCAATAAAGCCTGAGAAGCCTGGCAGACCGAGGTTTGCAAGACCTGCTATCACATAGCCTACTGCAAGGAAAGGCATTATCTTCATCAAACCTGCAAGCTCACGAATGTCACGAGTATGTGTACGTCCGTAGATCATACCGATGAGGGCGAAGAAAAGAGCCGTCATCAGACCGTGAGAGAGCATCTGAAGAATAGCACCTGTCACAGCTGTCTGGCTCATCATCAACAGAGCAAAGAGCACAAGACCACAGTGAGACACAGAGCTGTAAGCATTGATGTACTTCAGGTCTGTCTGCACGCAAGCTGACAAAGCACCATAGACAACAGATATTGTAGTCAGGATAAGGAATATCCAAGACAGTTGCTGAGCTGCTTCAGGCAGAAGGTACATTGCTACACGGAAACATCCGTAACCTCCAAGCTTCATCAGCACGCCAGCATGGAGCATTGACACAGCTGTTGGCGCAGAAGCATGACCATCTGGTGACCATGTGTGGAATGGGAACAGAGCGCCAAGAACACCAAAGCCAATGAAGATGAAGGGGAAGAAAGCGTTCTGTATAGATACAGGAATCATGTGAGATGTTTTTGCAATCTCGTTCACATTCATCGTATAGACACCGCTGTACTCACCATTGAAATAGTATATACCAAGCACACCAAGGATGAGAAGCGCAGAACCACCCATCAGCATAAGTGTAAGCTTCATAGCTGCATACTCCTTCTTGCCTGAACCCCATACACCAATAAGAAGGTACATAGGAATAAGAGCTACCTCATAGAACATGAACATTGTGAACATGTCAACGCAGATGAAGAAGCCAAACACACCTGTAGAAAGCAGGGTGAACCAAAGGAAATACTCCTTAGTAAGGGGCTTCAGCTGCCAAGAGGCGAATGTGCCTGTGAACACGATGATGCTCGACAGGAGCAGCATCACAACAGAGATGCCATCAACACCTACTGCATAGTTGATGTTAAGAGACTCAAACCAAGGGGTCGAAGCCACAAGCATCATATTATTTGACCAAGCAGCGGGATTATCGTGATTGGTCACATAATAATAGCAAAGCCATATAGACAGGGCAAGCAAGCAAGACGAGCCTGCCACCATCACACCACGCACCTGATTAAGGTTGCGGGCAATCCACAATCCCAGAAGCATCAGGGCGGGAATCAAAACGAATAAACTTAATATATTCATAGTCGTTATTCCTTTCTTATAGTTACTATATGCACTATAGATACTATAGAGCTAATAGGATTAATGTTAATGCCACACTACCTGTGAGGAACCACACAGCATACTGACGCACATCGCCACTCTGCCAAGAACGGAGGCTCTCGCCACCCTCATTAGCGCCCCATGCCATAAAGTTGAACGTTCCGTCAACAACGTGACGATCGAACCAGGCAATAGGAGTAGAGATACAACGGAAGATGATGCGATGGGTAACATACTGCCAAATCTCGTCCTGATAGAAACGCTTGTAGGCAGCGCGATGCAGACGAGGGAAGGTCTTGTAAAGTTTGTCGGCAATGGGCTGTTTCTCACCTTTATATATATAGGTGGCCAACAGGATAGAGCAGACAGCAACCACAATAGATGTACCGGCAACCGTCCAATCGAGATGGATGTCATACGCCTGACCGCTGGCTGACACGAAGTGACCGAAGGGCAGGAAGCCACAAAGGATGGTCACCAATGACAGGAAGATAAGCGGGAAGGTCATCATCCAAGGTGCTTCATGCGGTGTGTGATGTGCGTGAGCCTCCTTATTCTCTGTACCCCAGAAGATACCGTAGTACAGACGGAACATATAGAAAGCGGTCATAGCAGCAACACCCGTCATGATCCAACCTACCACAGGACTGTAGTGCATGCAGGCAGTCAGTATCTCGTCCTTAGAGAAGAAGCCTGAGAACGGAGGTATACCTGCAATGGCCAGACATGAAATCAGGAAGGTGATATGAGTGATAGGCATATACTTACGTAGACCACCCATCATCGACATCTCGTTAGAATGTACGGCATGGATAATACAACCGGCACCGAGGAACAGACAAGCCTTGAACATGGCGTGTGTGAACAGATGGAACATACCGGCCATATAGCCCAGCTGAGCATGGTTATCAAGCACCACACCGGCCTCGTGAGAAGGCAGGCTGACACCAAGAGACACCATCATAAATGCTATCTGTGAAATGGTTGAGAATGCAAGCACACGCTTAATATCGCTCTGAGCACAAGCAACAGCAGCTGCATAAAAAGCAGTGAATACGCCCACCCATACAACTATAGACAAAGCCTCTGGCGCATATTCGATCCACAATGGGAACATACGTGCAATCTGGAACACACCAGCTACCACCATCGTAGCAGCGTGGATAAGTGC
Organism: Prevotella sp. E13-27; assembly: GCF_023217965.1. NCBI lineage: Bacteria > Pseudomonadati > Bacteroidota > Bacteroidia > Bacteroidales > Prevotellaceae > Prevotella > Prevotella sp. E13-27. The sequence goes on from NZ_JALPSC010000002.1 coordinate 1,224,758, forward strand.
AGATACAGGTGTTGGACCTTCCATTGCATCTGGAAGCCAAATGTGCAAGGGGAACATAGCAGACTTACCTGCACCACCAATAAACATCAGAGTCAGAGCCGTAGGAATAATGCAGGCACCTGCAGCTACAGCCTTAGACATATTACCCTCGATGAATGGTGTTGTCCCCTGCCCCATTACGATGTCACCTGCAAATGAGAAGCTGAACGAATCGGTGAAATAGCCGAAGGTCAGAATACCCACGAGGAAGAACATATCGGCAAAGCGGGTCACGATGAAAGCCTTCTTTGATGCAGCAATAGCCGGCTTCAAAGGATAGTAGAAGCCGATGAGCAGATAAGAAGAAACACCCACGAGCTCCCAGAACATATACATCTGGAAGATGTTGGTGGCCAGAACGAGACCCAGCATAGACATTGTGAAGAGGCTCAGGAAAGCATAGTAACGCTGGAAGCCCTTCTCGCCATGCATGTAGCCGAACGAATAAATGTGCACCATGAATGACACCGTAGAGATGACGATGAGCATCATAACCGATATAGGATCCAAGAGGATACCCATGTCGAAGTGCAGATTGCCAAGAGGCAACCAAGTGAAGTTATATGGAACAAACGTCTGATAAACGTCGTTAACACGATCTGCTCCAAAATACTGGAATGCAGTCATGTATGACAGAATGGTGACGAGTCCCAATGAACACGTGCCGATAAGGCCTGCGGTCTTATGCGACATCTTCATGCCAGCAAGTCCTAACACGATGAAGGACAGCAGAGGCAGAAGGAGAATGAAAATTGAATATTCGAATCCCATAGTCTTTTATCCTTTCATGTTAGTAATACTGTCTGCCGTATCGCTCTTGAAGTTGCGATAGACATTGATAATAATAGCTATAGCCACAGCACTCTCAGCAGCTGCAACACCAATGACAAAGAGGGTCATGAACATGCCTTCCATTCCATCGGGATAGAGCATACGGTTGATTGCTGCGAAGTTGATATCAACGGCGTTGAGAACCAGCTCGACAGAGATGAGCATAGCGAGCAGGTTACGACGAGTAACAAAGCCATAAACGCCGATGAAGAACAAAAGTGCGCTGAGCACGAAATAACATTCAACAGGTACCATTATTCTTTCTCCTCCTTTCTTGCTACTACTAATCCACCAATGATACATGCCAGCAAGAATATCGAGATGAACTCGAACGGCAGCACATACTGATACTTCTCACTACCCACAAGGGCATTACCAATCTCCTTCATCGAAACCTCGGCATCAGCCACAGCATCGAAATTTGAGTAGAAGCCAGTCTTCACGAGAATCAAGCTTACAACGATGAGAGAAACAAGGACAACAAGTCCGTTGCCAATCATGCGGCTAGTCTTGATCTTCTCAACCATTCCCTGCAGGGTTTGCTTAGAGACAAGCTGAATGGCGAAGACATAGATCATTGTCACGCCACCGGCATAGACGCTGATCTGGGCAGCACCAAGGAATGTATAATCGAGCAGGAAATAGATGCCTGCCACGCCAAAGAGCACAAACAACATGAATGTTGCGGCTCGCATAATTCGCGTTGTCGTCACGCACAGCAGTGCTGAGCCAAGAATGACGATCGCGAGGATTGTAAACATAATTGCGTTTGCCATAGTTGTTTACTTCGTTTTGGTGTTAAACTTACCGATTTCCTGTGGAGCACCACCATCAATCAGGTTGGGCAGCGAACCACCCTTGTACTGCTCTTTGTCAAGGTGAAGCACCAGCTTAGAGCGATCGAACGTAGCGTTCTCGAAATCGTTAGTAAACTCAATTGCGTCGAAATTGCAGGCATTAGTACAGAGCTGGCAGAACATGCAGTCGCCTAAATCATACTGATAGTCATCGAGCACCTTCTTTTTCTTACCTGTCTCAGGGTCTTCAGCCATGTGACTGGTAATCTTGATGGTGCCGTTAGGACAAGCCTTTTCGCACAAAGTACAAGCCGTACACTTGTATGCACCGTTCTCGTCGCGCTTGAACACCAAGCGACCACGATGGCGAGCAGAAACGTGAAGTGTGGTCTTGCGATTCTCAGGGTACTGCTCAGTTGACTTATTGGTAAAGAAGTCCTTGAAGTATTCCTTCCAGGTAATCTTCATACCAGTAGCCAGCGTCTTAATGCCGTGCCCGAGTTCTCCAAAATATGATTGTTCTTTTTCCATTTTAATTTTTGTTTTTCTAGTGATACTAGTCCAACTAGTTTAACTAGTTTCTAGAAATAAAATCCCAAAGCCACAACCACAGTCATCACCACAAGGTTAATGAGCGCCAGCGGCATAAGGTATTTCCACTCGAGTTTCAGAATCTGGTCGATACGCAGACGTGGGAAGGTCCACTTAATCCACATGAGAATCCACACAAGACCAAAGGCCTTCAGCATGAACCATACGATGCCAGGAATGTAGTTCATCACAGCATCAACAGCCTCCACACCAATATTCATAGGAGCCCAGCCGCCAAGGAATACGGCAGCAGCAATACCTGCTATAATAAAGAGATTGAGGAACTCAGCCAGATAGAAGAAGCCAAAGCCCATTCCTGAATACTCAGTATGATGACCAGCGGTAAGCTCACTCTCAGCCTCAGCCATATCGAACGGACCACGGTTTGCCTCAGCATTACCAGCTACGAGGAACACGAGGAAAGCGATGATAGCTGGGACATGACCTTGGAAAATGAGCCACTTCCAAGGACCGGTCTGAGCTTCTACGATTCCACTCATCTGCATTGTACCTGTCAGGATTACAGCAGTAATGAGACAGAGACAGAGCGACATCTCATACGAGATCATCTGTACTGCGCCACGCATAGCCGACACAACAGAGTATTTGTTGTTAGAGCCCCAACCAGCGAGGAAGATACCAACGACGCCAATTGAAGAGATGGCTGTCAAGAGGAATACGCCTACATTAAAATCAAGAATGGTTGCGCCATTGTTCCAAGGAAGGAAGCAGAAGGCGCCCACAGAACCGATAATAACGAGGAATGGAGCAACAATATAGAGAAACTTATCAGCCTTGTCAACGAAGAAGATCTCCTTGATAAGCATCTTCAACACGTCGGCAAAAACCTGTAGCAAGCCCCAGTATCCTACACGCATCGGGCCAAGACGGCACTGGAAGTAGGCACAGACTTTACGCTCCATAAATATCAGTGCGCAGGCAATCAGAGCATAAGCCGTTAATACGACTACACCTACGAGCACGCACTCAATTAATATCGACAGGAAATCTCCTAAACCGAGTGTCTCGCGAAGGAGAGCGTCGAACCATTGTGTAAAAATAGAGAAATCAAACATAATTCTAAACGCTTTTATCTGTCAATATCAGGAATTACGAAGTCAATAGCAGCACCTGTAGCCACGAGGTCGGCAATCTTCTGACCACGCAGCATAGGATCGAGTGCGCCTGTCAGCGAGAGACCCATTGGGCGCATCTTCAGACGATATGGGCTCTTGTCACCACGGCTGTCAAGATATACGCCAAACTCACCGCTTGCTCCTTCTACAGAGAAGTACCACTGTCCCTCGGGAACCTTAATGATTGGCTTCTGCTTAACATAGAAGTCGCCTTCAGGAATATTATCGATGAGCTGCTCAATGATGTGCAAGCTCTGATACATCTCGTTGATATGTATAGTATAGCGATCCATTGTATCACAGCCAGTCATAGTAACCTGCTCCCACTCCACCTTGTCATACATGTCATATGGATGGTTCTTGCGCACATCGTTAGCCCAGTCGGAAGCACGTCCGGCAGGACCGGTAACAGCATAACTGATGCAGTCTTCCTTCGACATAGGACCAACCTTCTCGAAACGTTTGTGAGTAATAATGTTGTCACCAAACACATCGACATACTCCTGAATAATAGGCTTCATGTACTTGATGAGGTCCTTCACGTTCTTTACGAAGTTTGGATCAATATCAGCCTGCAAGCCACCAATTCTATAATAGTTCTGAATCAGACGTCCACCTGTGGTCTCCTCCATGCAATTGAGTACATGCTCACGGTCGCGCATAGAATAAAGGAATGCAGTAAGAGCGCCCATATCCTGAGCACAGCAGCCAACATAAAGAAGGTGTGAATCGATACGCTGCAACTCATCCATTATGGTACGGATATACTTGATACGATCAGTAAGTTCGACACCCATACCCTCCTCAATAACACCAACTAATGCATGACGATGCATCATGGCGGAGAGGTAGTTCAGACGATCGGTCAAAGCCAATGTCTGTGGATAGGTCATGTTCTCACACATCTTCTCAATACCACGATGGATATATCCAAGATGAGGATAAACGCGCTTCACAGTCTCACCGTCGAGAACTGTCTGAAGACGAAGCACACCGTGAGTTGATGGGTGCTGAGGACCAATGTTCACCACGTAAGCATCATTATCGAAGAGACGGTTCTGCTTTGACTGCAGCACGCCATCTTTATCAAGATAATACTCCAAACCGTAGTCTGGCTCATTGTCATCCTCCAGTGTATATTCGTCATTGAACTTCCAATCCTTGCGGAAAGGATAGCCTTTGAAGTCAGAACGCAGGAACAGACGGCGCATATCTGGATGACCTAGGAACACGATGCCGAAGAAGTCATAAACTTCACGTTCCAGCAAATCAGCTACCTTCCAGATGTTAATGACTGAAGGCAGATATGCCATCACCTGTCCATCAGTATCGCCAGTACCATTGCTCGACATTCCGTCGCCACAGACCTGTGTCTTGGCAAGCATCTTAACGCTGCAACGCTCGTGGGTCTTGGTATTTTCAAGAATATAGATACACCCAAGCCCCTCCTCACCGAAGTCCTCACCTACAATCGTTACCAGGTAGTCGAAGCCTTTCTTCTCTTTCAGATTTGCCATCTCAGAGGCAAACTTATCGAAATCGAATGTTATAAATTCTAGTTTCATGCGTTTTCCTCCTCTTTTTGGGTGTTACTAGTATTACTAGTTTGAGTAGTCTGATTAGTTTGGCTAGCCATCTCCTTCACAAAATCCTCGGGCACATCAGTTACCACGATGGTCTCGCGGCGATGATCGCCCAGTCGGCGAGCTGTGAGCTCCTCATTAGATACGCCTAACTGAGCCTCCTCGTTGTTCTGTTTGTGGTTAGCGCCACCGAAGAATTTTTCAATCTTCACCTTACGCTGCAACTGCATCATGCCATACATGATAGCCTCTGGACGTGGAGGACATCCTGGGATGAACACATCAACAGGAACGATTTCCTCGATACCCTTTACTACATGATAGCTTGACTTGAAGGGACCTCCGCTGATAGCACAGCCACCCACAGCAATAACATACTTTGGTTCAGCCATCTCGTCGTACAGACGCTTCAACAGTGGAGCCATCTTGTGAGTGATGGTACCTGCACACATGATGAGGTCAGCCTGTCGTGGAGAGTTACGCGTAACTTCGAATCCGAAGCGGGCGAAGTCGTAACGTGCACAGCCACAAGCCATAAACTCAATACCGCAGCAGCTGGTAGCAAAAGTAAGAGACCAAAGCGAGTTTGCGCGTCCCCAGTTGATGAGCTTGTCCAGACTGCCCGTAATCACATTTACGCCACCCTCATGGAGCTGATCAATCAGCTTCTCGAGCGACTCGTTGTCATTCCACTCTTCATAGGGGATCGACTTGATTTTCGGCTTTATTTCCATTCAAGCGCTCCTTTCCGCCAGGCGTATGCGAGACCCAGCACTAATACTACCAAGAAGAACCCGATTGACAGCAGCGCCATCACTCCGAAGTCCTTCACTACTACAGCCCATGGATACAGAAACACCGTTTCCACATCGAACATGAGGAACAGGATGGCGAACAGGTAGAAGCCCACATGCACAGGCAGCCAGGAAGTACCACGAGTAGGAATACCACACTCGTAGGGTTCTCCTTTCACCTTGGCGTATGAGCGCGGACCTATCAGCTTAGCAATAATGTAAGCAGCCGCCACCAGTGTAATAGCCGTCAGGAAGACGGTAATTAACATTGTGAAATTCATAATAATATAAAAAGTTGTTATAACAATATTGTTTGCTTGCAAAGCGGTTGCAAAGGTAGTAAATTAAATGCAAACGAGTAACATAATTATTTAGTTTTTTTTCTTCAACGAAAAACATTGTCTCCTTGAGACAGCTATACTATCACGAGAAGACAATGTTATTCCATTACTAATTTGCCAATAAAACTATTGCAATTCGACATTAAGCGGATGACACATTGAGCGAAGTGTCCATTCGGAACGAGCCTGCCACTCCTGCATGGTGCGCACATCAAACTTGCTCCAGGCAGAACCGAAGCAGTAAGTATATTTCTCTCCAGAATATGCATGCAATACGCCAAGAGCGTGTCCCTCATTACCTCCACTTGGACGATTGAACATCAGCTTCTTTGTTTCGTTGACTCCTTTCGGGAACAGAGCAGCAACGAAGAGCTGGCAGTTGTTCACTCGAGGATTGTCTGTCGGGTCGGCATAAAGCACATAATCGTTACCTAACTCAACGTTCTCCTTATCCTCAGAATGAATGACTACGCCAGTAGCAAATGACACAGGTTTTGTCAGTCCTTCATAAGATACGGTCACCTTGTTGAAATTCGAGCCTTTATCAAGCTGAATTGTGCGATGCTCCACAACAGCAGAGTCGCCGTTTATCACAGCTGGATTATATGTAAGATGAACAGTTGTACGCATCGGACCATTATCCAGTATCTCATAAGATTTGAAGCAATACGGGTATTTCAGCTCGCCGTCAACCATCAAAGCAGGAGTGCCACAGCCCAGTGTAGGACCGACCTTATAGAGGTCCATTCCGCGTCCATGGTCATTATGATATGAGTTCAAACGATAGAGCGAGTCTCCGCGCTGCCAATTCTCACGACGAAGCTTTTCTACTGCCGACATCATCACCACATCTTCTATCCAATATCGTTGCTCCACAACAAGCTCAGGAGTGTTCTTCGACCACACATCCACGCCATATGAGCGCTCGCCAGTCTTCTGCAGAGCAGGGCCGTATACGCGATATGCGCCACGATCATTCTCCCACGCATAGTCATCCTTTCGCTCTGGATATATTCTTCCATAACATGTTGAAGGATAAGCCTTTGGAGTACCTTTTCTAATCTTAAACGTTAATACACTTTTAGGTTGCACTCCAGCATCCAAAAGAAGTTTTCCGTCATAGCTGAGCTGATAAGGAACTTCCAATCCACCTTCATCATACACGATAAACTGTCGCCCGCCTTGTATGCCAAGCTTCTGGAACAGCTGAGATGTTTCCACCTCAATAACCTCTTGGCGAAACTCCGAACTTTCATTCTTAACAACGATACGGCAAACAGCATCTCCTATAGCCACACCATGAGAACAACCTAACGATGCAGGACATGAAGCGTCATCAAAACGCACTTTCTCACATGCTGCTAACAAGAAGGCACCCACTCCGAAATTAGCCTCATTCTTCTCTGAAAGCTGCTGTCCCGGAATAGCCCTCTCTCCGATAGGCTGAACGAAGCCTACTGCACCTGAGGGTTGAAGTGCTTTCTCTGTCAGATATTTCCATGCACGCTGCATCACAGGCTCATATTCTGCACGGTTGAGCATTCCATGATTCATGCCCCAAAGCAGTCCATAAGTAAAGAAAGCCGTACCCGATGTCTCTGGTCCTTCAGCGTGGTCTTTGTCAAGCATAGAGCGTGTCCAGTAGCCTTCCGGCTGCTGACATTTTGCCACAGCTGCAGCCAGTTCCTTAAAACGCTTTTCGAAGAACGGACGGTTCTTATAATCTGTAGGCATATCCGTAAGCACCTTTGCCAGTCCGGCCAGCACCCATCCGTCACCACGTGCCCAAAAGTCTTTAAGTCCGTTACGAGTCTTAACCTTAGGATAGATATATTTAGCATCGCGGAAATACAGATGCTCCTCGTTGTCATACATCAGTTCGTCAGCCCATTTGTAGTTCTCGTAGAGCTTGTCCAGATACTTCACCTCACCTGTTGCCTTATACAGCTTCGTCATTACAGGCATAACCATATATAGAGCGTCAGCCCACCACCAGAAATCATTCTGAGGCATTCTCACCTCTGTATCCATCACCTCTATCGCACGCTTAATCTTGAATGGGTCTGGATTTAGTTCGTAGAGGTCCAGATAGGTCTGGAAACAAATCTGCCAGTCGCCGAAGAGCACATAGTCGTGTCCCTCACCGTAGTTCTTGTATTTCCATTTCGAAACATCCTTCTCCTGTGCTCCCATCCATTTGTTATGTCGTGCCCAAGCGTCACTATACGCCTGCCAGCGAGCCATGCCAAGCAGCTTGTAAGCCTCCATATTGCCTGTATGGTAAGCTGCTTCATCCCAGAACGAGCGCACTTCAGGCTTATGATTCTGTTGCCAATAGTCATTAACCTTAGTAATTATCTCAATGGTTGGAGGCACAGGATTTGCCTTCACGCGCTTTTTCTTGGCAGCATTCGCCGAGATTGTCACAGCAATCAGCGTCAGTAGTAAAATAGTGACTTTCTTCATGTGGTAATAGTTTTTGATGTATTAGTATGGTAATTGTATTTTAGCACGTTAGTGTTTACTTCATATTGTCATTGAAGAAGTTAATGCACTGGCGGAAGAGGTGGTTACGCGTGTTACCACCATAAATGCTGTGATTACGATTGGTATAAACCAACTGACGGAAATCCTTGTCGGCCTGAACAAGAGCTTCTACATATTCTGCCGTATTCTGATAGTGCACATTATCGTCGGCCAGTCCGTGACAGAGCAGCAACGCTCCGCTAAGCTTTGATGCTCGAGCTATGGGGTTCACCTCATCGTAGCCAGAGGCGTTCTCCTTCGGTGTGCGCATGAAGCGCTCGGTATAGACCGTATCATAATAGCGCCAGCTGGTAGGAGGAGCTATGGCCACGCCTGCAGCAAAGACCGCCCTACCCTCGCTCATCGACATCAATGTGTTCCAACCTCCGTAAGACCATCCCCAGATGCCTATGCGTTTGGCATCGACATATGACTGCTTGCCAAGCCACAATGCGGTTTCCACCTGGTCGCGAGCTTCAAGTTCGCCAAGACGCAGATAGGTACACTTCTCAAACTCCGCACCTCTGCCGCCTGTGCCACGATTATCCACACAAACCACAATATAGCCCTGCTGTGCCAAGTATTGCTCAAGAATGGCACCCTGTCTATTCATTCCTATGTTCCATGCATTCATCACCTGCTGGCTTCCAGGACCTCCATATTGATACATTATGACAGGATATTTCTTCTGCGGGTCAAAGTTCTTTGGCTTAACCATCCAGCCACAGAGTTTTGTCTCGGGAGTGGTGAAGATAAAGATTTCTTTCGTGCCCATATCGTAGGAGTCATACTTTTCCTTCAGTTCCTTGTTGTCAATGAGCGTAGCAAGCGTCTTTCCCGCGTTATTACAAAGAGTATAAGTGGTGGGATTATTCAGGTCGCTCCAAGTACATAGGAAGTTCTTGAAGTCTGAAGAGAAAACAGCTGTGTTCCAGCCAGCCTTCTCCGTCAAGCAGTCCACCTTGCCGTTCTTTCTCGACACATAGACCTTCTGGTCTGTCGGGCCTTCGCTCAGGGCAGCGAAATAGAGGTCTCCAGTAGCTTCGTTATAGCCATACACATCGGTTACTATTGTATGAGCTGTTCCGCCAAGACGTGTTCCCGGCTTCTCCAAGTCACCCACCGTGCGCACCAACTGACCATTAAGGTTATAGAGATAGATATGGTTATATCCGTCGCGCTCGCTGGTGAGAACCATATATTTGTCAGAAAACTTTACGTTTGCAAATACATTCTCGTTGATATACTTATCCACTCTGTCTTCTACAATCTGCTGACAAACAGTGGATAACGGATTAGCTACAAATACTCTTAACAGGTCTTGGTGACGATTCAATGTGAATACAACAATCTTTGACGAATCGCTTGTTGCCTTGATACGAGGTATGTAACCGTCTTCATCTAAGGGAAGAGCAATCTTGCGAGTCTGATGACTCTTTATGTCGAAGCTCCAAAGGCTAACTTTCGAGTTATCCTCGCCAGCCTTCGGATATTTATATGTGTAAAGGCCTGGATAAGCAGCATTCTCCTTACGTTCCGGCGACAAGCCTTTAAACATCTGCATGCTATATTCCTTAACCTTCGACTCATCATATCGCACCCATACAATCTGACGCGAATCGGCAGTAAACACCATTGACGAGTTGAACGAGAACTCTTCTTCGTTCACCCAGTCGGGTATTCCGTTTATTATCTCATTACGCTTTCCGTCTTTGGTAACCTGACTCTCAGCATTACCATACAGAAGTTTTACGAGCCAAATGTTGTTATCTCTTACAAAAGCCACCTGATAGCCGTCAGGGCTCCACACCGGAGTCTGCTGTGCACCTCCATTGCTCAGTGGCTCAAGTTTATTGTTGCCGATATTATATATATAATAGGTAGCCTCAAACGAGTGGCGATACACGGGCTTTGTCCCAGTCTGTATAAGAATATGCTTTTCCGTGGGACTCATGACATATCCTTCTATCTTTTCCACTTTAGCTCCGCGGGTATTCTTCACATCAAACAGAACGCCTGTCTGTTTGCCTGTCTTAAACGAATACTTCACTATCTGTTTTCCGTCTGTCGAAATCTGTGTATAGCTCTCTCCGTCAGAAAGTGCTTTTATTGAAGAGATGCCTTCAACGCGAAATGTGCCATTTGTAATATCTTTCAGGCTTAATTGTTTTCCAGCAAACAGCTCTACCACAAAAAACAGCAGAACAATACTCGATAATAATACTTTTTTCATCTCGGTGTTTAATTAGTTTTCGTGCAAAGTTAATAATTAAATCCGAAAAAATACAGAAATCATAGCATAAAAAAAGTAAATGCCTGCAAACAAGCAGACATCAACAAACTACACCAAAGGCCAAGAGAATCATTCCGATGCAGAATTAACCAACAGTTCAGTAAACGACCATCCTTTGTCTGCCTTTAGCTTTTCAGCCAGATCAACATACTCTGTATCAAAGACTTTCCTGTTCATCACGGTGTTTACCACATGATGCACCCTTCCAATATAGACTTTGGAATCGACATTTGAAGGCTCAGGGAAAATGCTCAGCAGATAGAAGCCTATACAGTCTGGCACGATGTAGTCACGCGTCATCATTGAGCGCTGACTTTCGGTATAGCCATACTTGATATAAATGGGATAGTCACTTCCAAGATATTTGTCAAGCGATATACCTAAGAAGCCGTTACCTACGACAACGCTCTGATCCAATGAACCAATCTGGGTATATACAAGCGGTATTTCAGTATTGGGAACGAGTTGCTTAAGACGCTCAAATGCCACAAGCAACTGGTCTGCAATAGGCTGGAAATCATCATATTGTCTTCCTACTTCCGAAATGATTGTCTGTAGCGTTGAATCCTGGAAGAAAGAATAAAGTCGTGAATTGATGTGTGCATCATCAACATTTCCAAGTTGCAACACATCCTCTATCAGCCTACGGGTCTGCAGAGGATAGCGTGTCTGCATCTCACGCAGCGATGCATAATCGCCTGTCGTTAGGAATGCGCTCTCAACACGGTCATAGCGTTCTACGAAGTTCACGAGATCCACCTCAGAATCACTTCGCATACGCCACTCGCATCCTAAACACGCAAGCATTGCAACCAGTAATATAATGTATGCCTTTTTCACAAAAAATACACAATACTGTTAATTTTAGATGCAAAAGTACTAAAAATACTTTTAAAAACAAAATTTTAACCTAAAATATTTAAAAATTTATTCAATTATATTACTTTTGTGGTAAAAACAAGCTATAACATGAACAGCAAATCATTATTTTTCATCACTTTTTTAGGCTTTAGTACCCTCAATTCTCAGTACACTATTGCCTCCACTTCACTTAATCAGTCTGCTCAGCTCAATGCTGACAGCAAGGCTGCAACAACTTTGGAAGTCAGCGTAAGCAACAGTACCAAGAACGAACGTCATGACGAGCCTGTTGTGATAGACTTGAAAGAATACAGCATGATACAATCTGCACTTGTTACCGATGCCGATGGCAAAGATATTCCTTGTCAGTTAGACGATCTTGACGGCGACGACCAGATGGACGAGCTGTGTTTTCTTGTTGACCTTAAGCCCAAGGGCAATGTATCTTTCAACGTCAAGCTTTTCCGTGAAGGTGAGCCTCGCCAATACACACCTCGCGTCTATGCCGAGATGCTGATGAGAAACGACAAGGTGAAGCAGAAGAACCAGCACAACAACTTCATAGAAAGCATTACTGCCAGAGGCGACTGTGCCAACTCCTATAACCTTCAGCACCACCATGGAGTAAGCTTTGAGAGCGAACTCAATGGAATAAGAATCTATTTCGACAAGCGCCAGACCCTCGATTTATACGGAAAATTCAAGAAACGTCTCGAACTGCAGGATACACAGTTCTACACTCAGGCTGACCAGAAGGAGCAAGGCTATGGCGACGATGTGCTTTGGGTAGGCAACACCTTCGGTCTTGGTGCCTTCAGAGGATGGAACGGTAGCGAGTCAACCATGATTGATCCTGTCAAGACACGCACTCAACGCGTTGTCAGCTATGGTCCTCTGCGCACGATTGTAGAAATCATTGACCGCGGATGGAAGGCTTCGGCCGACAAGGCTCCAATAAACATGACAATCCGTTACACTCAGTATGGTGGTCATCGCGACACCGATGTTGATGTGTTCTTCAATAAGGATGTTTCCGACTACACGTTCTCAACGGGCATCATCAACATTGAGAATTCTGAAGAATACTCCGACCACAATGGACTGCGCGCCTGCTGGGGTACCGACTGGCCTTCTACCGATACCTTGAAATGGAAGAGAGAGACCCTTGGCCTCGCTATCTGTATTCCACAGAAGAACATCACCAAGGAAGTAGCTGCCGTAAAGGGTTCTCGTGGGGGAGACTACACCTTCGTTGTCAAGAGCTCAGCCGACAGAATCAGCTACAAAGTAGCTTATAGTTCCGCTAACGAAGAGTTCGGCTTCCACTCAGCCGCCGACTGGTTCCGCTGGGTGAAAGACTGGAAACGCAACATCTGCAATCCTATTAAGGTAAAGTGCAAAATAAAAAAATAGAAAACATCGCTGTTTTCTATTAGTTATTCTTCGTCAAGGCAAGTCGCTGAATCGTTTCCGTCCCTTGACATAATATTGCCAGAGCAATGAGTACGAGCGTTGCTCTGGTATTTTCTTTTCCTTGCGGCTCGCCTGAATGCGCTTACGGTCCTCTTCAAAGTCCTTTCGCCAGCGCCTGAAGTCGCTACGGGCACGCAGCACAGCCTTGAAATCACCTATATTACGCTTCAGAATCAGCATCTCAAAGGCTGCCACATAGTCAAGCAGACAGCGCCAGCGCATCACGCTCTTAAGCTCATCGCCAGGCAGGCACTTGTAGAGCATAGTGAGATTATTTCTGAAGTTAAGGTATGTCTTCATGGGATTACCCTTCGGAAGCGTGCCTCCACCCACGTGGTAGATATGGCTTTCAGGCAGACAGACTATCCGATAACCCATGATTCTCATTCGCCAACAGAGGTCTATCTCCTCGTTGTGTGCAAAGAATCGGGAGTCGAGTCCTCCCACCTCTTTATATATACGCGCGCGCACGAAGAGAGCTGCTCCTGTAGCCCAGAGCACATCGGCCGCAGAATCATACTGTCCCCTATCCTCTTCTACTGTCTCAAACACGCGTCCTCTGCAAAACGGGTATCCGAAGCGGTCAAGGAATCCACCTGAAGCGCCTGCATATTCAAACATCTCACGGTTGGCTTCAGACAGTAGCTTTGGCTGACAGGCAGCCACCTCCTGATGCTCTTCCATATATCTGAGCATAGGTTTAAGCCAGTCCTGAGTGACCTCAATATCTGAATTTAGCAGCAGATAATACTCTGCGTCAATCTGCGCCAGCGCCTTGTTGTAGCCTTCAGCAAATCCCCAGTTCTTGTCAAGCAATATCAGCTTACATTCAGGGAACTGCTCTTTCAACATCTGAACAGAATCGTCTGTCGAGGCGTTGTCAGCCACATAGACTGTCGCATCGTCGGAAGAGTATTTCAATACCGACGGCAGGAAACGACGCATCATTTGAGCTCCGTTCCAGTTAAGTATGACTATTGCTATTTTTTCCATTCTATGTTCAATGCTTTTAGCGCCGACTTGTCACGATTGAAGTCGCCCAGATCCACCGTTACGAGTTGATTGTCTAGCTCTGGTCGGGCATTGGCAGCACTCAGTTCAACTCTCAGATAGTTGCGTGTGAAGCCATGCATTGCCTTGCCCCTATTAGCTTTCTCAAACAGCACCTCCACACTTTTGCCTATGTGCTCTGCATAGAAATCGTGGGTTTTCTGTTCCGACAGCTCCAGAAGCCGCTTGCTTCTCAGCTTTTTATCCTGCTCCGTTACCACATAGTCTATCTTCAGAGCAGACGTTCCAGGGCGTTCCGAGTATGGGAACACATGAAGCTGAGTGACAGGAAGCGACTGCAGCAGGTTGTAGGTTTCCTCAAAACGCTCGGGTGTCTCGCCGCGGCAGCCCACCATCACGTCCACACCAAAGAAGACGTCTGGCATTGCTTCCTTAATTGCCAAAATCTTGTCGGCAAAGAGCTTGCTGTCATAATGGCGATGCATCAACTTCAATACCTCGTCGCTGCCACTTTGAAGCGGTATGTGGAAATGAGGCATGAAAGCACGACTCTGCGCACAATAGTCTATCAGCTCCTGACTAATCAGGTCGGGCTCCAAGCTGCTTATGCGATAGCGACTGATACCCTCCACCTCATCAAGAGCCTTGACAAGCGACAGGAAATCCTCGCCAGTAGTCTTTCCGAAGTCACCAATGTTCACGCCTGTGAGCACTATCTCCTTTCCACCCTCGGCAGCTGCCTGCCTTGCCTGCTCCACGAGCGACGCTATCGATGCGTTACGACTGAATCCGCGAGCGTAGGGAATGGTACAGTAAGTGCAGAAATAGTCACAACCGTCCTGCACCTTCAGGAAATATCGCGTCCTGTTGCCACGCGAGCAACTTGGCGCAAACGACGTTATGTCTTTCGTCTTTTTAGAGAAAGCCTTCTCATTGCATTTTCCACTCCAAGCGTCAGAAAGAAACTGAATGAGATTTGACTTCTCGTCTGTGCCAAGCACAAGATCCACTCCGTCAATCTTCGCCACGCTCTCCGTCTTCAATTGCGCGTAGCAGCCCGTAACCACAACAAAGGCGCCGGGGTTCTCCCTGACAAGCCTGTGTATCACCTGACGGCATTTATGGTCGGCTACCTCAGTTACAGAACAAGTATTTATAAGGCAAATATCTGCCTTTTCGCCTTCCTCAGCAGCTACAACGCCCATTTCTCCGAGCATTTTTCCAAATGTGGATGTCTCAGAGAAATTCAGCTTGCAGCCAAGCGTAGCATATTTTGCTTTTTTGCCATGGAAAGCAGAAGAGTCTATCATAACAAGTCGCTAATATATAATAATATGTGTAATAAGTAAAACAGCAGCCCGAACAGTCTTTTCTGTACGGACTACAAAGGTAACACATTTTTACGAGAAAACTTAAAAAACAACAATTTTTCGTATACGTGTATTTTTGATACCAATTTTTAACATTTCACAACTCACTGATTTCTAAGCAGTTATTCAAAAGTTACAAAAAACGGCAAAAAAAAATCAAAAAAAATGTATCGCCGTATAAAAAAAATACGTACCTTTGCATCGTTTTAAATAACAAATGATTGTTTTACAGATTTATTAAAAAAGCAAAGAAATGAAAAAGATTGCATTTATGTTCGTTGCAGCTGCTCTGTTCGCAGCTTGCGGTGAGAAGAAGGCCCAGGAGGCTGAGGTAGCTGTTGTAGAGGAAGTTGTTGAGACAATCGACACTGCAGCTGTTATGGCACTCGTTGGCGATACCACTGGTATGGATTCTGCCGCTTTCGCTGAGCGTTTCGCATTCGTAGCAGACTCTTTGAAGGCTGCTGCTGCTGACACCACAGCAACTGACTCAACTGTTGAGGCTGCTCAGTAATATCTGACGAACTTAATGGTAACACAAATGCTATTGGACGTGAGTCCAGTAGCATTTTTTATGTGCATATTGACGAGCCATGATTCAGCGTGGCACAATTCGCTACCGCCGTGGCCAACGAACTAATGTGGGCATTGGAAGGCCTGGTACATTATGTATCAAACTACTATTCTAATAGGCCTCAAAAGACTTGTTTTTCCCCTTATTTGACAAATTATAAACCCCAAAAAGCGTTTGGCCTAAACACTCGAAGTGATCTAACTAAACACTATGGGCGTTATTACTAAACGCTCATGACGTTAAATAAGAAAAAACAAATGCGTTTGTTTTGTTCTTCTCTCGACTTTTCGTAACTTTGCCGACAGATATAGAATAATATGGTATTACGCCTACTGCATATCATTGGTTTCTGGATGTGCCTGTCACTTGCCGTGACAGCACAGAAGTATCAGGTGACCGGCATCGTGTATGATGCGGACACCGAGAAGCCTATTGAGTTCGCATCGGTGATGCTCGCTGAGAGCGGACTATGGGCGGTGACCAATGCGAAGGGCGAATTCACGATAAAGAACGTGCCCAAGGGCTGGAACACGCTCACGGTGCAATGTCTGGGCTACAGGAAGCGCACGTTCCCTATGGAGCTGACACGAACCGTTGACGACATGCGACTGCGCCTGAAGCCCGAAAACCTAAAGCTTAGCGAGGTGACTGTCGTGGCAAAGAGAAAGACCGACGAGGCCACCACAAGCTATACCATAGACCGACAGGCGCTGGATCAGCAGCAGATAATAAGTCTGAGCGACATTCAGGCGCTATTGCCTGGCGGCAAGACCGTTAACCCATCGCTGATGGACGACAGCCGATTGGCTCTAAGAAGCGGCAGTGGCGAGAAAGGCAACGCCTCGTTTGGCACAGCCATAGAGGTTGACGGCATGCGCATGGACAACAACGCTGCGCTGGGAGAGACAATGGGTGCATCGATACGCGCGCTGAGCTCGTCGAACATAGAAAGCGTGGAGATAGTGACGGGCATACCATCGGTGGAATATGGCGACCTGTCAAACGGCGTGGTGAAGGTAAACACGCGCAAGGGTAAGTCGCCGTTTATAGTAGAGGGAAAGATAAACCAGCACACTCATCAGATAGCAGTAAACAAGGGTTTTGAGCTGTCGAAGAGGGGCGGAGTGATAAACACGTCAATAGAGCGTGCACGCTCGTTCTCAAACGCGGCATCGCCTTACACAGCCTATGAGCGCAACGTGCTCTCGATGCACTATATGAACATTTTCATGCGCGAGACAACGCCGCTAACGCTCAACGTGGGACTGACGGGCAACCTTGGCGGATATGACTCGAAGGCCGACCCCGACGAGATGCTCAACGACTACTCGAAGGCTCACGACAACACGCTGCGCGCTAACGCAGAGCTACACTGGCTGCTGAACAAGCGCTGGATAACAAACATGTGGCTGAGCGGAGCCTTCGCCTATACAGACCGCAGGACGGAAGACTACAGCAGCACGAGCAGCGCCACTACCCTGCCCTATATCCACGCTATGGAAGAGGGCTACTTCATTGCCGACCAGAGCCCCACAGGCTACTGGTACACCCGACGCTTCAACGACTCGAAGCCCACAAGTTGGAACGTGAAGCTGAAGGCCGACTGGACGCGACGCTTCGGCGACACAGCCTACAAACTGCTCATAGGCGCAGACTACTCAGGAAGCCACAACAACGGACGCGGCACATACTACGACGACCCAAAACTCACGCCCACATGGCGCGAATACAGCTACAAGAATCTGCCCACAATGAACAATCTGGCGCTGTATGCCGAGGAGAAGGTAGTAGTGCCCACCACGAAGAAATCAACATTTGAGCTGACGGCAGGCGTGCGAGAGGATATCACGATAATAGGCGGCTCCGACTATGGAACGGTGGGCAGCCTCTCGCCACGTGCCAATTCTCGCTATGTGTTCTGGAGAAACCAGCGCCGACAGCTGGTGAGCGACCTGCTGATACATGCCGGATGGGGAAAAAGCGTAAAACTGCCATCGTTTCAAGTGCTCTACCCCGCCCCAGTCTATACCGACCGCGAAGCCTTCGCCTCGACGAGCGACGCAGCCAACAGGACGTTCCGCGCTTATCACACACAGCCTTCGAAGGCATACTATAACCCCGACCTGCGCTGGCAATACACCAACCAGACGGACATTGGCGCAGAAGCCACCATCAAGGGCACACGCATAGCCCTGTCGGCCTTCTACCACAGAACGAAGCATGCATATATGTCAACGACATCGTACACACCGTTTGCCTACAGCTACACCACCGACCCCAACACGCCTGCTATAGCTCCAGAGAACCGAGTGTTCAGCATAGACCGCAACACGGGTGTGGTGACCATGAGCGACGCTACAGGAGTGGTGGCACCCACAGAGCTCACAGGAACGACGAGGAAGACTTTCGCCACAAACCAGTCATATACCAATGCCGGCATGCCCATTGAGCGCTACGGTCTGGAATGGACGGTTGACTTCGCCCCGATAAAGCCGCTACGCACATCGGTACGCTTCGATGGCAACTACTATTATTATAAAGGCATGGACGAGACACTCTTTGCCGACGTGCCATTAGGCATCAACTCATACATGGCCAACGGACAGCTTTATCAATATGTGGGCTACTATCGCGGAACGAGCGTCAGCAGCACAGCCAACATAGCCGACGCGACGATAGCCAACGGCTCGCTGTCGAAGCAGCTGAACCTCAACGCCACCATAACGACCCACGTGCCAAAAATAAGACTTATAGTGGCACTACGACTGGAGACTACCCTCTACAGTTACCACCGCGACCTGAGCCAGCTGACCACAGGCACGCGAGGATATGTGCTGGAAAACGAAAACGGATATACCGGCGAGCCCTATGACGGCACACCTACCAACAAATCAATAGTGGTCTATCCGGAATACTACACCACATGGGACAACCCCGAGGAAAAGATTCCATTTGCAGAGCGCTTCCTGTGGGCGAAAGACAACGACCCCACACTCTATAGCGACCTGTCGAAACTGGTGCTGCGCTCAAACTACGGCTACATGATGAACCCCAACAGGATATCGGCCTACTACTCAGCCAACCTCAGCGTGACGAAAGAGATAGGCGACCACGTGGCAATATCGTTCTATGCCAACAACTTCTTCAGAAACATGAAGACCGTACACTTGTCGCAGACAGACCTGAGAGAATCGCTCTTCTCAAAAAACTATATACCAAACTTCTACTACGGACTATCGCTAAAACTGAAACTATGAAGAGACTGCTTATAAACATAATGACGATAAGCCTTCTGCTCACGGCATGCGACACGAGCTACGAAGAGAAGATGGAGCTCTACCAGCTGAAGGTGGTTCTCGCAGACAAGGCACACCCTGAGAAATCGTTCCAAGGGGCTACGCTTGAGTTGAGAGGCATAGGGCGCGACGCCATCTTCACCGACACCGCCGACGCCAAGGGAGAAGTGACATTCAGCGTGCCATCAGGCATCTATGAGGCCACATCGCAGCACATCACCAGAATTAAAAACGGAATAAACAATGTGGAGATAAGCAACGGCACATCGGGACAGATAGTCGTGGGAAGAGAAAAAGCCACAAGCATAGTGCTGAACATGGTGAGCGCCAAGGTGAGCCAGCTGGTGATAAAAGAACTCTACAACGGAGGAATAACAAAGGACAACGGACAGGCCTTCCAGAGCGACAAGTGCTTCATACTCTACAATAACTCAAACACAGTAGCTACCTACGACAATCTATGCGTAGGAATAATATCGCCATACAACAGCCATGCTGGCAACAAGTGGTATGACAACGACGGAAAGCTCATCTACGAGAGTGAAGGCTATCTGCCTGCACTCGACGGAATATGGTTCTTCCCGCAGGACTTGACGCTACAGCCCTACAGTCAGGTGGTGGTGAACTGTCATGGGGCTATAGACAACACGCAGACCTATCCGCAGTCGGTGAACTATGCCAACAGCGACTACTACTGCATGTACGACCCCGAGACAGGCTACGTGAACTCAATGTACTACCCCACACCATCGAGCGTCATTCCAGCCTCACACTACCTGAAGGCGGCAAAGATAGGCATATCAAACGCATGGGCGCTGAGCGTCATGTCACCAGCACTCGTGATCTTCCAGGTGAAGGGCACAACGCCACGCGAGTTTGCCACCAACGTGAGCAACCTCACCTACACCCCAAAGGCAAAGCAGGACGATATAAACAAGGTGCTGAAAATACCTGTGGAATGGGTGCTCGACGGCATAGAGGTGTTCATGACAACAGCCAAGAATGCCAACCAGAAACGACTCACCTCGCAGGTTGACGCAGGCTCGGTAGGACTGACAAACCAGCATGGTCACACGCTCTATCGCAACGTGGACAAGGAGGCTACAGAACAGCTGCCTGAGAACGCAGGAAAGCTCGTCTATAACTATCAGCTGGGAGTAGAACCCACCACCGATCCAAGCGGCATTGACGCCGAAGCATCGGCAAAGAATGGTGCCCACATCATATATATGGATACAAACAATTCAACAACCGACTTCCACGAACGACTGAAATGCTCACTTCGAGAATAATCACCATATTGGCAGGCATAACGCTGAGCATCAGTAGCTTAGCACAAGACTCGCTACTACTTCGCGACTATAGGTTCGTGAAGCAGTCGGACCCGTGGCTCACGTCGAAGAATGCTGCGGGCCTCGTCAGATGTGACCTGTTGTCGCCAATCGCCGAAGCAGAGGTAGCCTACATGAACGCTAACGGCGGTCTGACCAACTACGACGGAGCGCCAACGATGTCGAACACCAATGCCGGCATAGAGTCAATATATCGTTTCTCTCCACGAACCGTGCTCTCAGGCGGACTGTCGTACGAGTATTTTGATGGAAAGGAGATGGGCAGCTCGGTGTTCATGCCTATAAACACCCACAGGCCCTTTGACATAGTAGAAGACTCGGTGACCAATCTCGGAAAGAAGCATAGCGACACATACAGGCTCTACGGACGCTTCGCCACAGACATCTGGAACGGAATTGCCATAGGCGCAGACATCAACTATACAGCAGCCAACTATGCGAAATACAAGGACATGCGCCATCAGAACAAGCTGGTGGACATGACGCTTACGGCAGGCATCTACGCTCCGCTTAACAGCTGGTGCAGCGTTGGAGCCAACTATGTGTTCCGCCACAACATAGAGAGCGTGAGGTTTGGAACCTACGGAAAGAGCGACAAGGTATATAAGACGCTCGTGGACTATGCCAACTTCACAGGAATGGTGGAACAGTTTGGCAACGACGGCTATACTGACAAGAGCCGCGAAATGCCACTCGTAGACGACAGACACGGACTGGGCATTCAGCTGTCGCTACGACCTACGAAGCAGACGTTGCTGTTCGGAGAGTTCGGATATGCCCACAGAAAAGGATACTACGGAAGCCATTCGCCATTCACGATAACCTATACAGACCATCATGGCGACTTGTTCGAATACAGGGCACAGCTCAACCACACAACAGGAAGCACGCGACACATAGGTGACTTCTACATGAATGTAGAGAACCTCGTGAACGAGGCTAACACCTATCGCGAGACAAAGAATACCTCTGGTGCTACAAGCTACGAGTATTTCACGCCAGTGAAGACTGCCAACAAAATGTGGATGGACTATGGACTCTCCTACACACTTCTCAGCGGCATTCGCCATCAGTTGCCTACGCTCTCGTTACAGGCAGGCATAAGCAGGATGAAACGCAAACAGACAGCCTATATATATCCCTTCATGCGCAGGCAGGACATAAGCCGCACGCAGCTGTTTGCTAACGCAACTTATAATCTCATCTGTTCACGAGGAGTGTGGACGCTAAGTTTAGATGGCTCGCTGGCCAAAGGCAAGGGCAACGCTTTCGACGATGAACTCTTCGCAACGCCAAGCAGCAAGCAGACACCTCCGCCAAGTATGAACGAATGGCTCTATCAGGAATATGAATATCTCACGGCAGCACAATACAGGCTGGGCGCTGGCGTGAAATATGCCTTCGTATTCCCTGGCACCCGAATGAAGACACATGCCCGCCTGGACATGCATCATGCCAAAGCCAACGAAACCTATACAAACAACAATGGCCACGACCGCACGGAAGCTGTCGTAGCCATTGGATGTACTTTCTAGAGGATGAATTCGAGAAGAATTCTCAATTCTCTATTCTCAATTCTCAATTACTTCACATTTCCAACCTTTATCAGGTATTCTGCAATCTGGACTGCGTTCAGGGCAGCACCCTTGCGAATCTGGTCGCCAGAGAGCCATAGAGTGAGACCGTTGTCGTCGGCCAAGTCCTTGCGCACGCGACCAACAAAGATGTTGTCCTTGCCGGCTGTTTCGAGAGGCATTGGGTAAGTGAGAGTAGCAGGATTGTCAACGAGCGTACAGCCAGGAGCTGCAGCTATAGCCTTCTGGGCATCCTCAACGCTAATGGGCTGCTCGGTCTCAATCCAAACGCTCTCGGAATGACTGCGCAGAGAGCTTACACGAACACACATGGCTGAGCAGCGTGCATCGGTATGCATAATTTTGCGAGTCTCGTTATACATCTTCATCTCCTCTTTAGTATAACCGTTGGGCTGGAACACGTCAATCTGAGGAATAACATTATATGCCAGCTGATGGGGGAACTTCTTGATGGTCTTCACCTCGCCTGTTTCAACAATCTCCTTGTACTGCTGCTGAAGCTCCTGCATAGCGGCAGCACCTGCACCAGAAGCACTCTGATAGCTTGACACGTGAATGCGCTTGATGTGGCTCAGCTTCTCCAAAGGCTGAAGAACCACCACCATCATTATAGTAGTACAGTTGGGGTTGGCAATGATTCCACGAGGACGGTTCAAAGCATCCTCAGCATTGCACTCGGGCACTACCAATGGCACATCATCGTCCATGCGGAAAGCGCTGGAATTGTCAATCATCACGGCACCATACTTAGTAATATCCTCAGCAAACTCCTTAGATGTTCCAGCACCGGCAGATGTAAAGACTATGTCAATATCCTTGAAGTCGTCGCCATGCTTGAGCAACTTAACCTCGATGTCCTTACCCTGATAGTTGTACTTACGGCCTGCGCTACGCTCTGAACCAAAAAGCACAAGCTCGTCCATTGGAAAATTTCTCTCTGCGAGAATACGGAGGAATTCCTGTCCTACGGCGCCACTGGCACCAACAATTGCTACTTTCATAATGTCTGTTTTTTTGTGTTTAAATTGCAATTTGCGCGCAAAAGTACGAAAAAAGCACGAAGTTGTTAAGTTTTTCATAGAAAAAATGTAATTTTGCAGACAAAAAGCGACAAAAATCAATGGGTTACCTTCACATAACCGACCCCACGCTCATTTTCTTCGTAGTACTGATGATTATTCTGTTTGCGCCGATAATCATGAGTAAGCTGCGCATTCCCCATATCATCGGTATGGTACTGGCAGGCGTGCTCATTGGCGAGCACGGACTGAACATCCTGGAGCGCGACGAGTCGTTTGAGCTTTTTGGACGCGTGGGACTGTTCTACATCATGTTCCTCGCAGGTCTTGAGATGGACATGGAGAGCGTGAAGAAATACTCACGCAAGTTCGTCATTTTCGGACTGCTTACATGTTTCGTTCCGCTCATCCTCACCTACCTCATGTCAATGACGATACTCGGCTATAGCGGCAAGGCATCATTCCTGTTGGGATGTATCATGGCTTCAAACACGCTTATTGCCTATCCCATCGTGGGACGCTACGGTCTGCAGCGAAACTCAAGCGTGATGCTCAGCGTGGGCTCAAGCATGATTTCGCTATTCATGTCGCTTGTAATGCTGGCAGGACTGGCAGCCACGTTTAGCGACGACAGCGGATGGCTGTTCTGGGTGATGTTTGCAGTAAAGCTGGCAGCTTTTATAACAGGCAGCATCTTAATCATTCCTCGTCTGACGCGCTATTTCCTGCGCCGTTACAGCGACTCGGTCATGCAGTATATCTTCGTGCTGTCGGTAATGTTCCTCAGCGCAGCACTTTCCTCGCTCATAGGACTGGAAGGCATCTTCGGAGCATTCTTCTCAGGACTGATACTCAACAGATATATACCCCATGTGTCGCCACTGATGAACCGTATAGAGTTCATAGGAAACGCTGTCTTCATTCCATATTTCCTTATAGGTGTGGGCATGCTAATAGACCTTAGCACGCTGGCAGAGAACCCCAGCATGTGGTGGATTGTGGCGATGATAACATTCTTCGGCACATTCGGAAAAGCTCTCGCAGCCTATGCGTCGAGTCTCATCTTCCGACTATCTAAAGCCGATGGCCACATGATGTTCGGACTCACCTCAGCCCACGCAGCAGGAGCCATAGCCATGGTTATGGTGGGAATGAGACTGGAAGTATCGTCAGGAGTGATGCTGGTAGATAATGTGATGCTCAACGGTATCGTGATAATGATTCTCGTAACCTGCATCGTGTCAACACTCATGACTCAGAAGGCTGCCATAGACATAAGCATAGGCAATGCCTCAGCACTACCAAGAAAAAACGAGAGCGAAAATGGCAAGACAAAGACACTCATCTGTGTGAAATATCCTGAGATAGCACCACAACTGGTATATCTCGCACTACTCATGCGCAAGCCCAAATCAAAGAGCGAACTGGTGGCGCTTAACGTGGTCTATGATGACGAGAACAGCAGTAAGGCTCGCGAAGACGGACTGCAACTGCTGGAGAAGCTGCAGAAGCAGGCAGCAGCATCGGAAGTGGCGATGCAGACACAGGTGAGACTGGCAACAAACATTGCCAACGGCATAAAGCATGCCTTCCGTGAGTGTGCCTGTTCAGACATCATAATGGGCATGCACGTACACACTAACGTGACGCAGAAGTTCTGGGGAGAGTTCATACAAAGCCTCTACAATGGACTGAACCGTCAAATCATACTAACACGTTTTGAACAGCCGCTCTCTACTCTCAGACTGATACATGTTGCCGTGCCATCGAGAGCAGAGTATGAGCCAGGCTTCCACCGCTGGCTGGAGCGTCTGTGCCGCTTTGCCGAACAGCTTGACTGTCGCATAATGTTTCATGGGCGCAACGAGACGCTAAAACTGCTGAGGGAGTTCATTGAGAAAGAACATCCAAGCGTGAGAGGAGAGTATAAGTTCATGGCTCATTGGAACGAGCTGCCCACGCTGGCTGCTGGAATAGAGAAAGACCACTTGTTCGTGGTGGTAACAGCACGTAGGGGAACCATCAGCTACAAGAACGCATTAGACCGTCTGCCCGATGAGCTAACGAAGTATTTCGCAGGCACAAACCTCATGATTGTGTTTCCAGACCAGTATGGTGTGCAGAAGGAAGACACGATGAGCTTCACAGAGGCACAGCACCACGAGGAGAACAGTATCTACGACACTATCCTGAGATGGGTGCATAGGAAGAGGTGAGAAGTGAGAGGTTAGAGGTTAGAAGTAAGAATTATGATTGAAATAGAAAATATAACAAAGAGCTTTGGCTCACTACAGGTGCTGAAAGGCATCGACCTTAAGATTGACAAGGGCGAGGTGGTGAGTATCGTTGGTCCGAGTGGTGCAGGCAAGACTACACTGCTACAGATTATTGGTACGCTGGACCGCCCTGATACAGGCACACTGAAGATAAACGACATAGACGTTACGAAGCTGAGCGAAAAGAAACTAAGCGACTTCCGTAACCGTCATCTGGGATTCGTGTTCCAATTCCACCAGCTGCTGCCAGAGTTCACAGCCATAGAAAACATCATGATACCAGCATATATAGCTGGAGTATCAAACAAGGATGCTAAGGAGAAAGCACAAGAGTTGCTTAAGTTCATGGGACTGAACGATCGCGCAAAGCACAAGCCTTCTGAGTTGTCGGGAGGCGAGAAACAGCGCGTGGCAGTAGCTCGTGCGCTGATAAATAACCCCGAGGTGATACTTGCCGACGAGCCTAGCGGCTCACTCGACACAAAGAACAAGCAGGAGCTGCATCAGCTCTTTTTCGACCTCAGAGACAGGTTCGGACAGACATTTGTCATAGTGACTCACGACGAGGAACTGGCAAAGCTTACTGACCGCAATATTCACATTAAAGACGGACAAATATGCTTAAACTCGGAGATTTTAATACCCTAAAGATTGTCAAACGCGTAGATTTCGGACTCTATCTCGACGGAGGCGACGAAGGCGAGGTGCTGATGCCTAAACGCTATGTGACACCCTCGATGCAGATAGGCGACGAGATAGAGGTATTCATATATCTCGACCAGGACGAACGCGTGGTGGCCACCACAGAAAAGCCGCTTGCGAAGGTCGGCGACTTTGCTTATCTTGAGGTGGCGTGGACAAACCAGTATGGTGCGTTCTTAAAGTGGGGTCCGATGAAAGACCTCTTCTGCCCTTTCCGTGAGCAGAAACAGCGCATGGAGACTGGCAAGAGCTATATTGTCTATGTGAAGGAGGACGAGGAGAGCCACAGACTCATGGCAACAGCAAAGGTGGAGAAATTCATTACCCCACTCTATCCCACCGAAGGAGGAAAACATGGACAGGAATGCTCAATACTCGTATGGCAGAAAACCGACCTGGGATTCAAGGTCATAGTTGACAATAAATATCAGGGACAGATATATGACAACCAGGTGTTTCAGCCACTCCACACAGGCGACTGCATGACGGCCTACATAGACCACGTGAGACAGGACGGCAAGATTGACATAACGATACAGCCAACAGGCAGGAAACACACGCTTGACTTTGCCGAGGTGCTGCTACGCTATCTCTACGAGAACAACGGTTTCTGTGAGCTTAGCGATAAGAGTCCCTCAGAGATTATTGCTGACCGATTCAAGGTGTCGAAGAAGATATACAAAAAAGCCATCGGCGACCTTTATCGCAGACGGCTTATCACAATCTCTGATGACGGAATAAAACTTGTTACGGAATAGTAACCTCTAATTATATTCCGTTCTCTTTCATCATTTTGAGGATAAATTCTTTGTCGGGTGCGAATACATGATTTAGCACTCCGACAGACACTATCCGTACCTTACCTCCATAGTTTATCTTACCTATGGAGACAATATAGTAGTTGTCAACAGTCACGATGTTGTTGATGGCAAACCCGCTACTCAAGCCTACTGCCGACTGACCAATCATGTTGAAAATAGAGCCGATAATATCATCGCTCTTGTCTATTCCGAACTTCTCGTTGATTGCAGCGCTAAACTCCCTGTTCAGCACGGCCTTGTGCTCAGCCTCAGAAGGACAAGTGACAAACATAGCAACAACAAGTACCACTAAAGCAACTATTATAAAAGCGCAACCTTTTCTCATTTATATTTTTGGGGAATAATTACATATTTACGAATAATTACTTCTCAGCAAAAAATTATTTCAGATATTTCTTTCCTTTGCTCACGACAATTTCATGCTGAAGACTATTAGCATCTTTCTTCACGCCGCCTACAGTATAATAATCGTTGACAGAAGCCTTAGTCGAGAGCAGGCGCTCAACGCTTGTCGTTGTCTTGTAATCATCTATGCTTTTTGCGAAGTTGATGTCATAGATCTCGCAAGAACCGTCAGTATTAGAAGAGGTCAGACCGAAAATGGTCTGACCTAAACATACACTTGGATGATCGCCTGTGAAGTTCTCATAGATGCCGCTGGAAGATATGTTCCATGCTATGAGCTGCTGACTGTTGCCATCGACGGTTATCGTCTGACTGTGAGCAGGAGCAACCTGTGTGCCGTGATTGGAACCGTTGAGCCACCAGAGATAAGACATTCCGCTTGACAGGCTGAGTCCCTTTCCGCGAACCACGAGATAAGTCTGCGCCTTCTCAATGGTGTAGTCGGTATCCTGATATTTCAACATAAGGGCAATATTGTTTGCGCCTGTAGCCTTTGCCTTCAGAACATTGCCTTCACTCTTGATGTTGCTTGCCGAGATGCGTGCTGCGTCGCCAGTAGTCCAGTCGGATGGATTGAAGATATAAGCCGACGACACATAGTCTTTAACAAGTCGCAGATAGTACATTCCAGGATTCATAGTGCCTGCATTTGCACTAAGACGAACCACGAACTGTGTCTTCACGTTGCCGCTGGCATCCTTCAAGAGTGATGCGGGTATAGGATATTCAATGTTGAAGAATCCGTTGAACGACTTCTTCACCTGTGCAGGAATCTCTATATCGGCTACCTTAACGCCGTCAATGGTCAGAGTGCCCTTGCGTCCTTTGTCGGCTGTTGTAAAGCGAAGCATTACAGCCAGTCCCTCTGACACCTTGTTAGGATTGAAGAGTGTGAACTGCACATATCCGCCGTTTTTTGCGTCGCGATAACTCTCGCCATTATACGAGCCCTTGTTTGAGTCAGAAGAGTAGTTGAACTCATGACCTGCCTCACTCTGCTGCTCGCCAGGAGCCACGAAGTCAAGCGTACGGGCATTAAGCGCCTCTGCCTCTGCCTCAGTCTTTGCCATATCGCTCTTTGCGAAGTTCTCAGCTGTCTGCTGATACCAGTAGCACATATAGCGGGCGTGTTGTATGCTGTAGAATGGCTTTAGTGTGAGGGTCTTCCAAGTATAGGTCTCCACGCCTTCGCGACGTGCGTCGATGGTGAATGTAAGCTTTGACAAGTCAACGGCATTTATGCGGTTTAGTACACTCGAGCGCTCACCAATGAGCAGCGGTGCCGACAACAAGTTCTTAGATGTTCCCATGCTGCCTGGAGCGTGATCCATGCGTCCTGCGCCAGCATATTCGTTCTGCAGTTTCTCATAGTTGAGACCTGTTGCTGCTGCATCAGCTTCATTCATTGCCGTTGTCTGGGCACCAAGAAGTATTGGACCATAGGTGAAAGCCACATAGTCAGTATAGTTTGGACATACTACATATTTCAGTTCCATTGGCAGTTCAACAGTCACCTTGTCGCCCACCTTCCATGTGCGATTCACGCTGACATAGCTTGCCGTGCCCTTTGTAACCTGTGAGTTGACGGCTGTACCGTTAACCTTCACTTGATAGCCGCTTCCAGCCCATGCCGGATGGCGCAGAGCGATGGTGTAGCTGCCAGCCTTCTCAATAGTAAGCTCTGTCTTCGCCTCGTAAGGGAAGCTGGTATTCTGAGTCAAAGCGAAGGCATCGCTTTCAAGACGCGAAGGTGTAAAGAGGTTCACATAGAGTGTGCTGTTGCCATTGTGGGTGTAGATGAAGTGTCCGTACTTAGAGTGGTTCTCCATGCCTGTACCCACGCAGCACCACATGCCTGAGTTAACCTGCGAATAGATGCGGTAGCCCTGTGGACGCAAAGTAGTGAAATAGACGTAACCGCCTGTCTCAGGATCTTGCGTAGAGAGTATGTGGTTCCACATGGCATACTCGTAGAAGTCAGCATATTTTGCATCTCCAGTACGGTCGGAAAGCATCTCAGAGAATTTCAGCATGTTGTTCGTGTTACATGACTCTGGTCCGTCGAGCTGGTCAATGTAGCGATTTGAGTTAGATACTGAGAGGAAGTGCTCGTTGACAGAGTTTCCGCCTATGCAGACGGTACGGTTCTGAGCCACGTCCTGCCAGAAGTTCTGCGCAGCGCTACGATAGCTCGTGGCTGTGGAATCTTCCTCGAACACGCGCTCCATACCAATATATTTTGGTACTTGTGTGTTGGCATGCTTTCCGTCAAGGAACGTGGTGTTCAACGACTGCATGCCGTTGAGCATCTGCTTGTGGGTGAAGCGCTTCGCAGCTGTAAGATACTTAGCCTGCTTCGTAAGCGTGTAGGCATCAAGCAGCGACTCATTCACTCCGCCATGCTCTGTGTTAAGCATGGACTCCATCTGCTGGTCGCTTAGATTCGAGGTGACGAGTATGCACCAGTCGCAGAGTTTCAGGAACATAGTCTTAGCTGTTTCGTTGCCTCCATAGACGTAGGCATCGCGAAGACCAGCAAGAATCTTGTGCTGACAATACCAGGGAACAGCCGTAGCGCCTTCGCCCTGAAGTGCTATATTTCCATCTTTGTAGAGAGCACGCCAAGCGTCGTTCATGGGCTGTCCGCCAATGAATCCCTTCAGTCCCTGTGTGTCGTTGTCATACTGGTCCTGACAGTCTTTCATCACCTCTACCATATAGTCCATGCGCTGCTTCAGCTGTGCGCGCATGTCTGTATCGTGACAGGCAGCATAAGCCAAAGCGAGAGCCGTGAGATAGTGTCCGCCAACATGTCCGCTGAGGTCAAAGTCAGATTTTCCCCAGTTGCTGAAGTTAGGATGATTCGTAAGCCATTGGTAGTACTTGCTGTTCTTGTCTGTGGTCTGTGCAAGTCCGGCCTGGCGCACATAGGGTGTCAGCAGACGATCAACATCATACTGCATCAGCAATTCGATGTTCTTGTTCATCGCAGTCTTCATGGGACCATCGAGGAGCGTTACCTGCTCTAAGTCGAAGTGTTTCGGATAAAGCTCAGTCTGCGCATTTGCAGTTGTTCCACAAGTTATTGCGGCAGCGAGAGCAACAGTTAGTTTTAGTTTCATATTATTGAAAAATTAGTAATTTTCAGGAGAGTATTAATAATAACACGTGATAGTTATTGTGTTTACGATTGCAAAAATACAAAAAGTCAAGCTAATAACAAAATAATTACCCTACAAATAATCATTTCCCAAATAATCATAGACACTAAGAAAACAAAAAAGCGTTCTAGAAGAACGCAATAAGAGATTAATAAGAACGAGCTGAGAGTTTAAAAAGAATGCTCGTCTATTTCCATTTCATAAGCACAAGCCCTAAAGCAATCCACAGCAGTTCGCGAACGCGACAGATTATGCTGACAAAGATGCCAAGTGCAGCAGACAGTCCAAGGGCAGCAATAGAGAGCACGAAGCCACCCTCCTGAACGCCCAACTGCATGGGAAGGAAACCAATAAGGTTGGCCAATAGCGACGTAAATGAGAGTATCAGTACTGAGTGGAGAAAGGTGAGCATAAGACCTGTGAAGCCTCCTCCACAGTCGATGTCGAATAGGAGCAACATGAAGAATATCTCAAGACTCTGAACGATACGTGAGAAAAATTCGAGGGCAAAGCTGCGATAGAAAGTAGGTTTGTCCTGATTTCTGAGAGCAGCTATCTGCTCATCAACCTCATTGATGGTCTGCTCGTGATTAGACATGAAGCGACGCCCCCACCCTCGCAGTCCAGGTATGCGAGCCACCCACGACATGAGCATCTTTACGACGCCGTGACGATAGCCACGAATGAACAATGCAAAAGCCGTGACGCAGAGCACTATGGCGAGGAAGAAAAGCACCATGAGGACAGGCGTCAGAGCAAGGTCGCCAACAGCAGCAAGGAAAAGATAGAGAAATATAGACACGAACCAAAACCAGAAATGGGCATAGATGTGCATCATGGCATATAGGATGACCGATGATGTGGCATGCTCCTTTGAAATGGTTCGCGAGAGTTCCATTATACGATAAGGCTCGCCCCCAAGTCCGCCAACAGGTGTGGCGTAATTGAGGGCGTAGCCAATGATAGTAAGACGATAGATGCTGGGAAAGGAAACATGTTCGCCTTCATCACACTTGCTCTTGACGATGAGCTGCCACGACCAAGCATTGATGGCGTAGATGACAGCCCAAACCCCTACTATGGGGACAAGCCAATAACCAGCGTGGCATAGATGCTGCCAAAGCTCGGAAAAGCTGACGTCGAACGTAAATAGCATCACCACAACGGTGGCCAGTCCGAGCAGGAAGAACAAGTTGTTCAGGCGATTCCTATTCCACATCTATTAAATGTAACTTCCTTTTTTATTAGAAAACCACCTTCTTTCCTCCTACGATATACAATCCGTGACGAGGATTAGAGTTTACGCGACGACCCTGAAGGTCGAACACTTGCTGTTTGCCATCAGCTTTTACATTAACGGTCTCTATGCCATCAGCAATTGCTTCTGGCTTAATGCCGTGCCAAGAGATAAACTCGAGGTCATTATGATTTACTGCTCCATTGGCAGCAGCAATCTTGTCTGCTATCGAATTGGTAACGATGATAAACAGACGGGCACCGTCACTGAATGTAGCCTTGTTGTAGGACCCTTCGACAGCAGGAACACGCTGGAAGCCTATATTGTCCTTCGTGTTCTGGAACTTATAGAACATACGGTCCTTCTGGCTGACAGACTTCTCATCCTCATCAGCCCAGTTAATTATAGAAGAGCGTGTGCGCATGACGCCCTGAGACTCTGACAGACTTAGAGTATATGAGCCAGGCTTGCCTACAGCAATCCACGGACCCTTGATGAGAAGCATGGAATCAGCAGGAAACTCACCATAAGTCAGATCAGTAGTAGAAGCTGTGTTGCTGGCATTAACATGAACGAACACCACTCCCTTAGGTCCACAGAAAGGTTTGTCGAAGTTTACCTCAGTAAAACCGCTCTCAGGAATGACGAGTGTTGTCTCACTTATACCTGAAACTATATCACTATAAGTGCGGATTGCAAGATTGGTTGTAACCTCGAAATCTACTGAAGAATTGTTGGTGTCGAACAGTATCTTTCTGCCATCGCTTGCTATGAAAGCTGTCTTACGCACCAGAGCCTCACCGTTGTTGCCTCCTGGAGAGGTGGTAGCTATGAAGCCTGCATCGTAGCTATCGGGTATGCGCTTCTGACTGGCATCAGGCTCAGTCTTTGCTGTGTGCTCAACGAAATCTACAGCATCGATGGTCTTATAGGCCTGAACAATCTTAAACTTCGTTCCTTCCGTCTGTCCACGATAGAAGTCCTCTGTATCCAACTTAGCGTCGGCTGCCAAAAGCACCAGTCCAAAAGGACCAGGCGACATGAACTGTAGGAAAGTATTGGTCTCTGAGTTAGTCCAGATGAGTTTCAGTTCAGGCACTTCGTCATTATGCATGTCCTTATATACTTTGTGCTGACTCTTCACCTCATAATCGGCTTGTGACAGGTCGGCTGCATTAGAAGCAGTTGTAGTGTGATTGAGAGCGCTGTTACAGATAACAAGACTTGCACCTGGACTGAGCAGACGAGTAGTCTCTGTAGGAATCTGGAACACCTGCTTTAAGGCGATGCAGCCAGAGTGGTCTTCAGCCATATTTGATGCTGTCCAGGCAGTGGAGAACTGAGCAGATGTAGTACTTGTGTTATCAGCAACACCAAGATAGATGCCTGTTATGTCGAGCGTATCAGCACAGTTGTTATACAGCTCAATGTAATTAGCCATAATGAACGCCCTGTCTTCATTGTCTTTCATATTGTTATAAAAGACCTTACTGATTAACAGTTCACCAGATACCGAACCACCGCTGGGTTTCTTCGGCTTAGCAGAAGAAGTCGAGACGCCCACAAGGAGCATCCCGACCGCTAATGTTATTACTTTTTTAGAAATGTTATTTCTCATAAGCTTACTTAATTACAACCTTCTTGCCATTAACAATGTTAATGCCCTTCTGCAGCTGGCTCATGCGAACACCCTGCAGGTTGTAGATCTCAACATCGGTAACCTTCTGTGAAGAAACATTGGTGATGCCTACGGTAGAAGTCTCGATTGAGATTGGGAGCAGCTGATTGGCTGTTGCAGACTTTGCTACGAGGATAGCCACCATTGCGATGTTCTCAAGCTTGGTGTCCTCTGCCCAGTCAGTAATCTTGCAAAGCTGCTGGTTTGCTGTTGCACTACCATTGTTAACGTCGATAGAAACTTCACCCTGAGTCAGCTTGCCTGCTGTTGCAGAAGTCTCTTCGAGTGTAGCGCCGTCAATCTTAACAACCTTGTTCAGGTTTGCAGCAACGTTAACCTGCTCGATAGTTCCCTCAACAATAGTATAGTTGTCAATAGGTGTAGCCTCAATGACGCTCTCAAGTGTAGCCTCAGCTTCCTTCATTTGAGTATTACCAGAATTATCACGCTTTACTACATATACAGTACCGTTTACCTTTGTCTTCTCAGTCAGTCTGCCATTGAGTGAAGAATACTGTATCCAGCATCCACCTGTTGCATCCTGAATCCATGCTGTTGAGAAACCATCGGCAGAAATACCTGTAACCTCAGCATCGGTAAGAGTCACCTTAGCGTATGAACCAGCGGCAAGGGCATTGAATGCAGCGATATTTGCACACTCAACATAGTCGATAGCAGCAAGTGCTACAGTCTCTTCATTATCTTTGTCAACCAAAGTAACAATTGCATTTGCGAAATAAGAAGTGCCACCCTGCAGGAAGCGTACACCTTCAGCATTGCCTTCCCAAATCATTCCTGTAATAGCGCCAGAAGATGGAACAAAGTTGTTGATATTGCTGTTACCAGCAGCAACAAATTCAATCTTAGTGATAGCCTTGCCTTCAGGAGCACGGAAAGTCAACGTAGTGTATTCCTTATAGGTAACGAGACACTGGCCACGATTGCTATCATCATAGATGCGCGATGGAGCAGAACCTGCTGTAATCTGAAGTGTAGCGCCATCAACGGTGAAGATTTCGTTGTAGATATAGCCTTGAACATCGGTCATTGCTGTACCAATATGCTCACGGATGTTAGGATCGCTGAAATCGAATGTAGCGAAAACTGGCTCTGGCTCTGGTGCTGCGACAGCAGAAACGAACTCTACCTTTGCAACAGTCAGATACTTGTACTTCAGAGAAACGCTCTCAGCAGCAGCGAGCTTCTCAACATCAGCAGCTTTGAGGATGAAGTCAACAGACTTTGTATCCTTGTTGATTTCGCTGATGGTCTTAATCTCATCAGCGCCAAACCACAGACTGATCTCACCTGTTCTTACATTGCGTGCAGGAGTAGCCTGACGAGCCTCAACATTAGCAATGGCAAATGATACACGGATGGTGTCCTTTGCCTTAGCAACGTCCTTCAACTGGCTTGCAGGAATAGTGATATAGGTATAGCCATCCAATGTTGATGTCTCACCGTTCTCCCATAGAACAACTGGACCATCGGCAACTGGCTCTGGTTCAGCAGCCTTTTTCAATACGAAATCCATAACCACAAATGGCTGAGATGGTGAACCACCTGGATTGAAATAAAGGCTCTCCCAGTTGTCGAGTTCATAAGTATAAACAGAAGGATAAATATCAGCAGCGATATTGGTTGCGAAATAGACATCATTGCTCACATCCACAGACTTTGCATCTTCTTCATTCTTTTCTTTCATGGCTGCAAGTTTACCATTACCATTGGCCGACCATCCATAAACAACGACCTTAGTAGCCACCATGCCATCAGGGAATGTAACGTTGATAGCACTACCCGTAGAAAGTTTCAAAGGAACATAAACATTTTCACCTATGGTGACCTTACTCATTCCATATTGGAAAGTCTTGCTCTCATCAACCATTGCGAATGAGATACCATTTGAAGTAACTGTGTTAGTATTAGCTCCTTCCACATTTTCACCATCCACACTAAATGCAATGACATTACCCAACTGAGAATAAGTTTTAGCAACGTTTGTGACGGTAACAGTATAATTGTCTGTACTATTAATTGTAAATGTATAGACGAAAGAGGTTCCATCAACAGTTTTTGTAACAGTTGTTGCTCCAGATGAAAGTGTTACACCTAAGACACCAATACCGTTTAGGTTAGACCCATCAATTGTTAATTCTTTTGTTGACTTAAGCGTAGCGAGATTATCTGCACTGATGGCAACACCATTAAGAGTAATAGCTGTTATTTCCTGAGTTATAACTTCAGTCTGCTCGTAGGTAATCTTCCATGTGCCCACAATCTGAGCGTTGCTGCCTTCGGCAAATGTTAGCTTGATGCTATCAACTGCTTCAATATCTGAGAGTACTATATCACCAATTGTCGATTCACCTTTTGCTGAAAGAGTTACATTTGCAGATAGTAAATTGTTGCCACCATCTACAGTTGCAGAAACGATATCAACAGCAGTAGTCGTATTTCCGCAGCCCCAGAATTCAAATTTTGAAATCTTATAACCTGCATTAACAGCAAACACCAATTTACCTTGGTTACTTCTCAGTTTTACGCCCTTATCTGGCATATTACCTTGCTTAAAGCTACCTTTACCTGCGACATACTTGCCATCGAGAGAATAACTGTTTCCGATAATTGTAACATTACTTTCACCAATGTTACCTGAACTCTCTGTGTCAGCCCAAGCTGCTACAACAAACAGCATCAGTAACGTCACTAATGATAGAATTTTTTTCATAAGCATTGTTTTTTAGTTATTAATAGAATTCACTAGTGTCCGGTTAAATTTTTCCGAACGTTAATTAAATGTTTAAATTTCAATGAGATACAGCGATTTAAAAATTTTCCGATTTGATTTTTTATCTTTGTACTGTCTCATATATAAGATAGCACAGGATATGAATGCCGGAAATACTGTATTCTCGCAACTGATGTCTCTCATCCCTGACTACGAGCTCAGGAAATGTATTGACAGATATAGAGGGGATTTTCATGCAAGACGATTCACTTGCCGTGACCAGTTCCTTGTCATGAGTTATGCTCAGCTGACCAGCAGCGCAAGCCTTCGTAGCATAGAGGCTCAGTTGACTGCTTTCAACTCCAAGTTGTATCATGCCGGTCTGAAGGTGATGCCCAAGTCCACTCTCGCCGACATGAACGAGAAGAAGGACTGGCGTATCTATCAGGACTACGCAATGGTACTTGTCGAGAGGGCTAAAGTCCTGTATAAAGATGAATACTATCGGTTGGGAATTGACAATATGGTGTATGCCTTTGACAGCAGTACCATCAACCTGTGTCTGCATCTCTGTCCATGGGCGAAGTTCCATCATGACAAAGGTGCTTTCAAGATGCACACTTTGATTGATGTAAAGAACAACATACCCAACTTCATCATGCTTACTCCTGGCAATGTGCATGATACTCAGGCTATGGACAGCTTGCCTGTAGAAGCAGGGGCTTACTATCTGATGGATAAAGGCTATGTGGACTTTGACCGTCTGTTCCGTCTCTTCCAACAGCAGAAGGCTTACTTTGTAACCAGAGCAAAGGACAACATGAAATATTCCGTATTCGAGGCAAGAGAGGTTGACAGGCAGACTGGCGTCATCTCTGACGAGTCCATCAGTCTTACTGGTCTCTTTACAGCCAAGAAGTACCCTGATTTGTTGCGTCTGGTCGTCTATGAGGACTTTGCGCAGAACGTAGTGTATCGATTCCTGACGAATGACTTCACCCTTGAAGCAATTACCATTGCGGAACTGTACCGAGAGCGCTGGACTATCGAAACGTTCTTCAAATGGATCAAGCAGCACCTGCACATCAAGACGTTCTATGGGACGTCCCAAAACGCAGTCTTCACACAGATATGGATTGCCATCTGTGACTACCTGCTGCTTATTATTGCTCTGAAGATGTATCATATCGAACAAAATCTTTACATATTCTCTAATGTCATCGGCCAAGTTCTCTTTGAGAGGACTCCGCTGAATGAACTTTTTGACAAACCAATTATTAATCAAAATCCGGAAGATGACCGCCAACTTTCGCTTTGGTGAAATTTAACCGGACAGTAGTGAATAGAATTGATTTAATTGAGTTAATACCACTTACAATGATTCTGCAAAAATAAGAAAAGTATTTCTAATCTGCAATACCAAATAGTCGGTATTTTACATTTTCGGAACAATTTTAACGCAAATTGGGCGATTTTCTTCGTTCTCTGATTAGTTGTAATCGCTCCTGAAGGTCAGAATAATGCAAAGCATTAAGCGATTCATTCTTTGGCAGACTCTTCAGATAGTTCTCCAGCTTGTTCATGTGCTGAAGGAGATAGAGTTGCACGTCAGTTCCATCAGTACGCTGAGAGGAAAGTGTTTTCTCAGGAGTATTGATGAGTGTTCCAAGAAGGTCGATATACTGGCGCTGAAGATTACGACGCTCCATGTTCTTCCATTCATTAGCATCAGTAAGTGGCTTCCACACCTCAGCAAACAGGTCGTTGAGATATTCCTCTACGCTATAAGCCTCAGGACTTCCAATAGACTGGTTGTATATCTTGATAAGGATATATCCTCCCAGCATTCTACCAAGAACATTCTCCTGGCGACTATTCTGCAGGGCTATTGGGTCGGCTGACACTTTGTTCAGCATATCAGCAGGATAGAGCCAAGCTGGAGCATCGAACACATGAGTGCCTATGTAGTGAACGGCTTCTTTCTGGCGCGACTTTGGCTGAAGCGTGATAGGCTCTTTGCCAGGCATGTTGTTGAGATAACGGCCTCCTATGCATTTCAGCACGTGGTTCTGATAACGAGTGAACTGCGAATGAACAGCCTGATACATCTCGCGAAGGTCATCGTAGCGATCGTTGTCTTCATGGGTCCATTGCTGAAGATTGGCCATAACGCGTTTCAGGTTCTTTATGCCGTATTCAGAAGCTTTTACGCTATTGTCGCCCAGGTCTTCAGTCTGAGCACGAGGGTCTTCATCCTTACCCTCGCCACCAAACCACAGACGTGGATTCTGGCGAAGCACGTTGCTGGTTTCAGTCATCAGCTTCTCTTTTTCCTCGAACTCATCCTTGAACTCAGGACGCCATTGATAGCCCCACTTGATGGCCCACTTGTCGTAGTCGTTGATGCGAGGGAAGAGTCCCTTCTCGCCAATCTTGTCCTCTGGCTGGGCAACATAGTTGAAACGGGCATAGTCCATGATGGAAACGGTATGTCCATGAGCCTCAACCCATTGCTTGTCGCGAAGCTTCTCAACAGGAGTAGCAAATGAAGCGCCCATGTTGTGACGCAGTCCAAGAGTGTGGCCTACCTCGTGAGAGCTAACAAAACGAATGAGCTGTCCCATGAGCTTGTCGTCGAACTTCATGGTCTGAGCGCGCTTGTCGAGAGGTCCACATTGAACCATATACCACTTGCGAAGGAGGTTCATTACATTATGGAACCAACAGATATGTGACTCGATAATCTCGCCTGAACGAGGGTCAACTATACGTGGACCATAGGCATTCTCAGTCTCTGAAGGCAGGTATCTAAGCACAGAGAAGCGTGCATCATCGAGACTCATTGTTGTATCGTTCTTTGGCCACTCCTTTGCCACGATGGCATTCTTGAAGCCTGCTGCCTCAAAAGCTACGTTCCAGTCGTTGATGCCCTGAATGAGATAGGGAACCCACTTCTTTGGCGTAGCAGGGTCTATGTAATAGACAATCTGCTTCTCAGGCTCTACAAGATGACCTGCGAGATATTTCTTCTTGTTCTTAGGCACCAGACGATAGCGTGAGATGAATGACTCATGTTGAGCCTTTGTCTGGTCATCGCTGAACTGACGGAACGAGTTAGTGAAATAGCCCACACGCTCATCCCAAAGACGCTTTCTCATTGGCTCTTTTGGCAACAACACCATCGACGTGTTGAATCCCATAGTCATAGAACCCGTCTTGGAAGCAGCAGAAGCTCCTGCTGAAGAGCTATAGGTGCGAGTTGTCACCACTTCGATATTTGTGGGGAATACCTTCAGGGTGTCAATATAAGTACGGTCGCTCTGTAACGAGCTGATTTTCAGCGTAGTCTTGGCACCTGACGCAAAACTCATGAGGTTATTATCCTTGTTGAAAAGACCTGTAACCTCAATAAGCTTTACATTCTTCTTCTCACATCCAGACACCATCTTGAAAGCCATGATAATAGGGTCAATAGTGGATTTCTCAAGTGTACGCGAGATGTTGTCCTTGTCGTTGGCAAGATAGCTCAACAGATACTGGCGCATGAGAATGGTTGTCTCGTCGCGCTTCTCAAAATAGATGGTGCTGTGGGTTACCTCTTCGCCAGCAAACTGTCCAAAACCCTGAGGAACGGAAGTAAAACGCGTGACGCAAAGAATGAGGCGTCCAAACATGGAGTCTGGCACCTCGAAGTAGTATTTATCCTCAATATGACGAACGGTGAACAGACCCTCTCTACAGGTTCCGCCTTTCTTCATCAGCTTGTCATAGTCAGTCTCCTTCTCTTCTTTCTTGCCTTCCTTACCATCGTCAGAACCCTTCTTAGCCCTGCGTTTGTCTTTTTTGCCCTCCTCGTTCTTGAGAGTATCAGACTTTATGGTGTCAGTCTTAAGGGTGTCGGCCTTCAGATAGAGCACAGAGTGTCTTGACTGAGCTGCAAGGGTAAGCATCAGACACGAAAGAGTGATAATGATTTTCTTCATGTGAAATTATTGTCAGGTAGTATTATTTCAGTTTCACGTTACTGGTATTATAGGCCAATGCGGCTCCGATGGCTGTACAGAACTCTGAATACTTAGGAATGTGGAAACGCACATTATAGAGTTTCTCAAGCGGAGGGAAAATGTCTTTGCATTGTGGCAGAAGGGTAAGATTGCCTATGAGCACCATATCGCGACAGCCTGTTCCCTGAGCTGCTAATACTGAAGCAGAGCCAATGGTCTGGAGCACCATTCCTATGATGCCAGCTGCCACATCTTCCTTACTCGTATCGCTCTTAGCACGAGCAAAGATG
Source organism: Prevotella sp. E13-27 (assembly GCF_023217965.1). Lineage (NCBI taxonomy): Bacteria > Pseudomonadati > Bacteroidota > Bacteroidia > Bacteroidales > Prevotellaceae > Prevotella > Prevotella sp. E13-27. The sequence goes on from NZ_JALPSC010000002.1 coordinate 1,265,545, forward strand.
CTGGCAGTAGCCTCCATTGGAAGTCCTGGAAGAGGCTGGGCAGAGATGTCACCAATAAGAAGGTTTACATTCTTAAGATTACCCTGCAAGGCTAATTCTGAAATCTGGTTTATATCACTAGTACCCAGACAGATACGCGACAGTCCTTGCAGAGTGCCGCCACCTATGCCGATACCTCCAACATGACTCATCTCGTTGCCCTTACACATAACAAACGACGTTCCTGTTCCCATTGAGATGACTATAGCATGATCGATGTTTGACTCATAGCGTGCGCCAAGAGCATCGGCAATAAACTCGTCGCATCGGCTGGTAGCCACTCCATAGACATCGTTCTTCACATAGCCTGCTCCAACGCCTGTCAGCATTACGTGTTCAACCTCTGACAGAGCGATGTTGTTGTCATAGAGATATTTTCCAAAGGCACCATAAAGCGACGTCACAGGGTCAGCAGCAGTTATGCGTATAGGAGCCGTAGGCTTTCCGTCACGCAGTCCGACAATCTTTGTGGTCGATATGCCCACATCAATTCCAATTATTATTCCCATTATTTCAGTAATTTGTTTTCGTGATAAAAATTGTTTGTTAAAAAGAGATCTACCTAAACGCAAAGAGCGTTCTTACCAAACGCTGAGAGTATTCTTACCAAACGCTAAGAGTGTTCTTACCAAACGCTAAGAGTGTTCTTACCAAACGCTAAGAGAGAAAAGCTCAATTATATAGAGACACTCTCAATGCGAAGGCGAAGCGTTCCTGCTGGAACTTTCACTTCCACTTCATCGCCAGCTTTCTTGCCAAGCAGAGCCTCAGCAATGGGCGACTTAACAGAAATCTTTCCCTCTCGCAGATTAGCCTCATGGGGACTTGCTATCGTATAGGTCATGCGACTGTTGTTTGCAAGATTAGTCATCTCTACCCTACTGAGCAACTGTATACAGTCAGTATGAACTCTCGACATGTCAAGCACGCGAGCATTCTCCAGCACCCTCTGCATAAAACGTATTCTGCCCAGAATGCGGCCTTGCTCACGCTTGGCAGCATGATACTCAAAGTTCTCGCTGAGGTCGCCCTTATCGCGAGCCTCGGAAATGGCATCCTTCACCTGAGGCAGATCGACGGTCTCTAATTGACGCAATTCAGCCACGAGTTTGTCGTAGCCTTCTTGAGACATATATTCCATATATATAATAATGTGTTGTTATTCAGCGTGCAAATTTAGTGAAAAATGCGAAGAATATGCTAATTTTACATTACGAATTAAAGTTTTTAGTGTAATAATTGCACAAATTTAAAAAATTATGCCTACTTTTGTAACCATTATAGATTTTGATGAAACATTTTAAACGAATTAGACTTTATGCTTAGAATTGCAGTACAATCGAAAGGACGTCTGTTTGATGACACGATGAACCTTTTGTCAGAGTCAGACATAAAAGTAGGAGCTTCAAAACGCACACTTCTTGTCAGCGCCCAGAATTTCCCATTGGAAGTGCTATATCTAAGAGACGATGACATTCCACAAAGCGTAGCAACAGGCGTGGCAGATATAGGCATCGTTGGCGAGAACGAGTTTGTGGAGCGTGGTGCTGAAGCAGAGATCATCAGACGACTGGGATTCTCGAAGTGCCGCCTGTCGCTCGCCATTCCCAAGGCAGAGAACTACACAGGCCTTTCATGGTTCAATGGAAAGAAGATTGCCACAAGCTATCCTGTCATTCTGAAGAAGTTCCTTGCTGACAACAATCTTAATGCAGAGATTCACGTAATAACAGGTTCAGTAGAGATTAGCCCAGGCATTGGTCTTGCTGATGCCATCTTCGATATCGTTAGTTCTGGCTCTACCCTCGTAAGCAACAACCTCAGCGAGGTGGAGGTAGTGATGAAGAGCGAGGCTCTGCTCATAGGTTATCCTGGCATGTCAGAAGAGAAGCGACAGATTCTTGACGAGATGCTGTTCCGTTTCGAGGCTGTTAGACAGGCTGAGGACAAAAAATATGTACGCATGAATGCACCTAAGGATCGTCTGGAGGAAATCATCGACGTGCTTCCTGGACTGAAGAGCCCCACAGTAATTCCCTTGGCTGACAACAACTGGTGCTCAGTTCACACCGTTCTCGACGAAAAGCGCTTCTGGGAGATTATTGGCAAGCTGAAAGAGCTTGGAGCACAGGGCATTCTCGTAACCCCGATAGAAAAGATGATTCTTTAACGGACACGTCAGTCCCACTTCATAACATAGCATCTATATTTAGAAATGAATGTCATAAAATATCCAGGAAGAGAAGACTGGGCATCTCTCACATCAAGACCACATCTCGACGTATCGCAGTTGAACTCTGTTGTGTCAGGCGTTCTTGATGACGTAAGAGCCAATGGCGACAAAGCAGTAAAAGCCTACGAACTGAAGTTTGACCACGCACAGCTGGACTCGCTCCAGGTAAGCGAGAAAGAGATGAAGGAAGCTCGCAAACTAGTAAGCAAGGATCTGGAAGAAGCCATCAGGCTGGCCCACTATAATATTCGTCTCTTCCACCGTTCACAGCGTTTTAACTCCAAAAAGGTTGAGACAGGCCCTGGAGTGAAATGCTGGCAGAAAAGCGTTGCGATAGAGCGCGTAGGACTATATATACCTGGAGGCACAGCCCCCCTGTTCTCTACTGTACTGATGCTTGCCACTCCTGCCAAGATAGCCGGCTGTAAAGAGATTGTGCTCTGCACTCCTCCAAACAGCGAAGGAAAGGTTAATCCTGCCATTCTGCTCGCAGCAAAGACTGCTGGCGTGAGCAAGATATTCAAGGTGGGTGGCGTTCAGGCTATTGGCGCTATGGCATTCGGAACAGAGTCAATACCAAAGGTGTTCAAGATTTTTGGCCCTGGCAATCAGTATGTTATGGCAGCAAAGCAGCAGGTAAGCCTGCACGACGTGGCTATTGACATGCCTGCTGGTCCGAGTGAGGTATGCGTCATTGCCGACGAGAGTGCAAACGTAGAGTTTGTTGCTGCCGACTTACTGTCACAGGCAGAGCACGGAGCCGACTCGCAGGTACTTCTCATCACAACCTCAGAGAAGCTCGTTGACGATGTTCAGCGCGAGATAGAAAAGCAGCTGGAGAATTTGCCAAGAAAAGAGATTGCAAAGAAGGCTCTCGAAAACAGCCGCCTTGTTCTTGTAAGAGACAAGCAGGAAGCAATAGACTTGTCAAACATGTATGCGCCTGAACATCTCATTCTGCAGACCTCTGACTATGCAGAGTTGGCAAACAAGGTGATAAATGCAGGCAGCGTGTTCCTTGGCAAATATGCTTGCGAGAGTGCAGGCGACTATGCCAGCGGAACCAACCACACGCTTCCTACTCACGGATGGGCAACGACATATAGCGGAGTAAATCTTGACAGCTTCTGCAGAAAGATAACTTTCCAGCATCTCACAGAGACTGGAGTGCGCCACATAGGTCACGCTGTAGAGCTGATGGCTGAAGCTGAAATGCTCGATGCACACAAAAACGCTATGACAGTAAGACTCAATTCGCTAAAATAAGAGTATGAAACCACTTGAACAACTAGTACGTCCCAACATATTGTCGCTTGCTCCATATAGTAGTGCCCGTAATGAATATTCAGGCAAGAAGGCGCACGTCTTTCTGGATGCAAACGAGAACCCTTACAACTCTCCTCTGAATCGCTATCCAGATCCTCTTCAGTTAGAGCTGAAAGAGCTGATTAGCGAAGTGAAGGGAGTAAAGGCAGAAAACATATTCCTTGGCAACGGAAGTGACGAGGCCATCGACCTGCCCTACAGATGCTTCTGTCGTCCAGGCAAAGACAACGTTGTAGCAATAGAGCCCACATACGGCATGTATAAGGTTTGTGCTGACATCAACGATGTGGAGTATCGTCCTGTTCTGCTCGACGAGAACTTCCAGTTCCATGCTGACGAACTTCTCGCTGCATGCGATGACAACACTAAACTCATCTGGCTCTGCTCGCCTAACAACCCAACAGGCAATAATCTCAACATTGAGGAGATACTGAAAGTCATCAACAAGTTCGAGGGAATAGTCATTGTTGATGAGGCTTACAGCGACTTCTCACGACAGAAGTCACTCAGAAGCGAGCTGGCGAAATATCCTAACCTTATAGTGCTCAACACCATGAGTAAGGCGTGGGGCTCTGCAGCAATACGTCTGGGAATGGCATTCGCTTCAAAGGAAATAATTGAGCTGTTCAACAAGGTGAAATATCCCTACAACGTGAACCTGCTTACGCAGGAGGCTGCGATGAAGATTCTCGACAACAGGGAAGACGTCAGCAAATGGGTATCCATGCTACTTCAAGAGCGCGCCCAGCTGATGGAAGCCTTCAAGCAACTGCCAATATGCGAGAAGGTGTATCCAAGCGATGCAAACTTCTTCCTCGCAAAGATGACTGATGCTCAAGCCATCTACGACTATCTCGTTGACCAAGGCATCATCGTTCGTAATAGGACTCGCATCAAACTTTGCAATAACTGCCTAAGAGTAACAATAGGCACACGCTCAGAAAATAGCGAGCTGATTGGTGCCCTGCGCCAATATAAATAGGACTCTGCTGAGCAGAAGCGGCTGTTCGTTGAAATAATTTGGATTAGTCGTTTTTGCTCACTACCTTTGCCAAAAACTAAAACAATATTATCATGCCATTAGAAGAAATCCTGTCAACATTTGACCCAATAACGCTGGCAGAGATGAGTAGCGTAAAACTCATGAACAGGACAGACACGAAGTTTGTCACCACCCTACCCATGCTTATGCGTCTGCTGGATATGGCTCAAGATGACTACTATGCACAGGAGATAGGCGGACAGCGTAACATGCTCTATGACACGACTTATTTTGACACTCGTTCATTCAGCATGTACCAAGAGCATCAGGCTGGTCATACCAATCGACAGAAGATACGCTTCAGAACTTATGTCAGTTCGAACCTACAGTTCATGGAGATAAAGACAAAGAACAATCATGGACGCACGAAGAAGAAGCGCATAGAAGTGGAAGACATGGACCTGAGCGACACTACGAAGCGTGAGTTCATAGACCAACATCTTCATTTCAACGTTGACGACCTCATCCCCCACATGCACAATTACTTTCATAGAATAACGCTTGTGAATAAGGCCAAGACAGAACGTCTCACTATTGATACGGCACTTGAATTCAATAATCTTCAGACTGACACCCATAAGGAAATGGGCAATCTTGTCATCATTGAGTTGAAGCGCGACGGACTCGTCTTCTCCCCTGTTTTGGAAATGCTGCGCAAACTGCGCATCCATCCTCACGGTTTCAGCAAGTACTGCATGGGAGCAGCCATGACTAACGACCAGTTACTCGTGAACCGTTTCAAGCCGAAACTGCACGATGTGGATAAAATATTAAGAACAAAAGAATAACAACTGAAATAAAAAAGTAAACTAAAAAATAAAACTATTATAACATGGACATCATTAGTATCTTTTCAAATGAATTCTGCGGAACGCTGATTCGTTTCTTCATCTGTATGGTAGTAAACTGGGGAATCATTCATTTCCTCTACTATCGCAAGAGCCATCGCAACGACTTCTACTTCACCTTCATGTTGATGACTGTTGCTATCTTCTTCCTCGTTTATTTCATGATGGGAATGGATCGCGGAAAAGCAACAATGGGTGTAGGTCTGGGATTGTTCGGCATCTTCTCAATCATGCGTTATCGCACAGACACCATGCCTGTAAGAGAGATGACCTATCTCTTCCTTATCGTCTGTCTGTCAGTAGTACACTCTATGGCTGAGAGTTTTGGAGAACTGTTGATAGTTGACGTGCTTACCATTATTGCTATCATCATCTGCGAGATGCGCTTTAAGATTCATGCAACAAAACTCATCCAGTATGATCGTGTGGAGCTTATCAAACCTGAGAAGCGCGAAGAGCTCATCGCAGACTTGGAAGCACGTACAGGACTGAAAATCATCAAGATAGAGGTAGGAGGCGTTGACTTCCTCAAAGACAGCGTTGTGCTTCGTGTGACTTATGACAGCGACCAGACAAGCGATGTAGATAACCAGTTTCGTGTAAGAAAATCACAATGGAGAGAAGCCTGATAATATTACTTCTTTTAGCTCTCTTCGCTCCACAACATATTAAGGCGCAGAATGACGACTTGGGCATGTGGTATGAGTTAGGAGCTGAAAAGAAACTAACAAAGAAATGGAGCGTTGGCGTGGAATCGGAGTTCCGAACTCGCAACAACAGCCGTACTGCCGACAGATGGTCTGCTGGCGTGGGAGCGGAGTATAAGATTGTGAAGGGTGTGAAAGCCTCAGCCGGATATACCTTCCTCTATGATAACAACATGGAGGAGATGGACTGGAAGAGAGACGGTATCACGCCCAACAAATGGACTCCAAGCTATTGGGGAGTACGTCATCGCTTCAACGTAAGCCTTTCAGGAAACTACGACTGGGGACGCATGAACATCTCGCTTCGCGAACGATGGCAATACACCTATCGTACTGAAGCTGAAGGAAAGAAGTATGACTTTGACTACGAAACGTGGAAGAACGTGAAGTCAAAGAGTAAGAATGTGCTGAGAAGTCGTCTTCAAGTAAGCTATGACTTTCCTCACTGGAAGTTTGACCCGTTTGCTAATGTGGAGTTCTTCAATGGTAGGAAGTTAGAGAAAACGAGGATACAGGCAGGTGTAGAATACAAATATCAGAAGAAACATATCTTTACGCTGACCTATCGCTATCAGAATGTCAATGCAGAAGATGACGATCTTGAGACAAACAGACACCTGATAGGCATCGGCTATAAGTACAAATTCTAAACCAACAGTCATGAAAAAGATATTTGCATATATTCCCCTTTTCCTAACTGCTATAGCATGTACAAATGATGACAATTACAGCTGGGATAATTTCGTTGACAAGACAGCCACAGACACTATACGCATCAACATTGTATATAATGGTACGAGTGTAAACGTCACTGGCGACAACTATGGTTTTGTTACTGCCAACGGAGCCGATGTCACAGTCAAGTCATCGACAAACAGTTTCCTGCAACTTGTCCTAAGCGGCGAGAGTAATGACGGATCTCTTCTCATCTATAGCTGGCGTAAAAACGGTGTGCTGCTCAACGGTCTCAACCTCACTAACACTGATGGACCTGCAATAAACAACCAGTGTGGCAAGTCCTTCTATGTTACAAGTGCTGAAGGAACAACCAACACCCTTACTGATGGCGCGACCTACTCTACTGCCCCAATAAATGCCAAGGGCGATACCATTGACCAGAAAGCTACTCTGTTCAGCGAAGGACAAATATATTTCAACGGAACAGGCACACTAAACATTTATGGTAATACGAAGAACGCCGTTGCCAGCGACGACTATGTTACTATCCTCAGCTCTACCATTAATATTAAGGTAGATTCTACTGGCTCTAATGGAATCAAGACAAACGACGGCATGTTCATCAAAGGTGGAAACCTGAATATTGATGTTGCTGCTAAAGGAGCACGAGGCATAAAGAACGACGCGAGAACAGAGATTAGCGGTGGAACAACCACTATCATTACTCGTGGTGCCTGCAAGATTGAAACCATTGACGGTATTACTGACACCACCTCGTGTGCTGGCATAAAGAGCGACAGCCTTTTCACTATGACTGCTGGCACGCTGACAATAACAAGCAAGGGCGATGGTGGTAAGGGCATCAACTGTTCAGAGAACATTGAGCTCAACGGAGGAAGCATGACAGTCGTTACTGAAGGCGATAATAAAATAGGAAAGCCTAAAGCTGTGAAAAGCGACACAGGCATTATCCTTCGTGGTGGCTACTTCCATGCAGAATGCAAAAAGAGCTGGGCTTGCGACAATGGTAGTGATAGCGACGAACCAGAGGATCATCTAACGATTGTAGGCACACCTGTTTCTAAAACAATAGGAAAAAGACTTGTGGAAGTAAGCTTCTAATCAGCTATTTAAAAAGCGCTTTTATTCATCTTCCTTGTAAGCTTCCACTCCAATAGTTTCCTTACTACCAATCGTTAACTGACGCAGGTCGTAGTAAGAACCGTTATAGATATTAAAATCTACGTACCCTTTTATTCCTGGCAGCCTTCCTACATCGGTATGCTGCCAGAATTTCCATTCTCCCTGATATTCTACGCTATCTACATAGTAGTGGGCTATCCAGTAAGGATACTGGTCGAACACCTCATCAGAGAGATACTTCATCTTAAACTTATAATAAGTATAGATGATAGGCTTTACGCCATAGCGTTCTTCAACAATGTTCAGCCATTCTAACACACTCGCCTTAAACTGTTCGTTGGTCTGACTCTCAGGCTTATGCTCCACATCGAGCACAGGTGGGAGATCACCACGTTTAAGCTCCACATTCTTTATAAAGAAGTCTGCTTGAGCCTTAGCTGTAGAATGAACGCTATAGAAATGGTAGGCTCCACGAGTGAAGCCATAGTCAAGTGCCTGGCTGAAATTACTCTTGAACTGTGGGTCAATACGGCTTGCGCCTTCCGTTGCCTTAATCATTACGAATCGTATGGGGCATTTGTCTATCATACCTTGATTACGCAACGTCTCCCAGTCTATAACTCCTTGATAGTGAGATATGTCTATTCCATGAATATCATATCCCACAGGACTGCTCACATCGCCATACAAGGCTTTCCAACGGAAGCCAAAAGGCGACACAAAGAAATAATAGAAAAACCACGCATAGCCTATAGCAACCAATGCGCCTCCCAACCAGAAGGCCCAGCCTGGCATATGCTGAAGAAGGCGCACAAAAATACCTGGGCGTTTATTACGCACAGGACTTGTATAGCGAATGCCTTTCTTCTTTTGGGTTTTCTTCTTTTCCAAGTTCACCAAGGATACTTATCGTTATCCTTTTTATAAAGTGTGTGTGCCAAAGAGGGCTGTACCCTTTTGACACACACATCATCATGAAATCTTATTTCTTCTGCTCAAGAGCCAGTGTCTTTGTTGGCTGGTCGCAAACCTCTGTTGGACCCCAGTACTGAATTGGACCAGGATAAACGTAAGCAGTCTTGCGAGCCCACTCGTCACGATGAGCAGCGAACTCCTTGAATGGAGCGCCGTCGAGCTCAACGAGAGCCTTGCGGATAACAGGCTTCATCTCACCGTTACGCTTCTCCATGTTCATCATCATTGTGATGGGAACACCGCCTGCCTTCCACTCTGCTGCAGGAGCAGTAGTGTTCTTAACGATTGCCATATAGCCAGTCTTACCAGCAGCAATGAGCTGAGCAGCACTTGCGCCAAGAGCGTAGCAGTAGTCTGCGTCGAAGTTAGAAGGAGCTGCGCAGCGTCCCTCGTAACCGAAGAAGTGGTGCTGAGTAGCAAACTTGCCCTTAAAGGTGCCTTCTTTCTTCATCTTCTCAAGCTTCTGGGCAACCATCGTAGAGAGCAGTTTCTCAGTCTCGATGAGCGACACCTGAACGTTTCCATGAGGGTCACGGTCGAGAGCTAACTGGCGGGCAACACCTACGGGCAGCGAGTTGAACACAGCGAGGTTCTCCTCGGTGAGGTGGCTCTTGGCGAAGTCAACCTGCTCGTCGCGGCTAATCTCCTTAGCTTCAGGCATAGCGAGCACATCGTTGAGTTGGGCAATAAGCTTCTTGATGGCAGGGATGAACTCAATCACGCCCTCGGGGATGATGACCGTACCGAAGTTGTTGCCATCGGCAGCACGCTGAGCCACAGCCTTGGCAATGTAGTCCACTATATCGCCGAGGCTCATTCCCTTCTGCTCTATCTCCTCAGAGATGAGACAGATGTTAGGCTGGGTCTGCAGCGCACACTCCAAAGCGATGTGAGAAGCCGAGCGTCCCATCACCTTGATGAAGTGCCAGTACTTACGGGCTGAGTTACAGTCGCGCTCAATATTGCCAATCAGCTCAGAATAGGTCTTGCAAGCAGTATCGAAACCGAACGATGTCTCAATCTGGTCGTTCTTCAGGTCACCATCGATAGTCTTAGGACAGCCGATTACCTGTACGCCATAATTCTTAGCTGCATAGTACTCAGCCAGCACACAAGCGTTGGTATTTGAGTCGTCACCACCAATGATTACGATAGCCTTGATGTTCAGCTCGCGAATAATCTCAAGACCCTTCTCGAACTGCTCAACCTTCTCCAGCTTTGTACGACCTGAGCCAATCATGTCGAAGCCGCCTGTGTTACGATACTCGTCAACGATCTCCTTTGTCAGCTCCATGTAGTTGTGGTCAACCAGACCGCCAGGGCCGAGGATGAAGCCATAGAGACGGTTCTCAGGATTTAGCTTCTTTACCATGTCGAAGAGACCAGTTATAACGTTGTGTCCGCCAGGAGCCTGACCACCAGACAGGATGATACCAACGTTCATTGGCTCATGCTTTGTCTCCTCACCAGGAACGAACTCTACGAGAGGCATTCCGTAGGTATTTGGGAAGAGAGCTTTAATCTCCTCCTGATTGTCTACACTCTGTGTAGGAGCACCCTCCTGCACCTTTACTGCTCCCTGAAGTCCGAGAGGAAGCTTTGGCTGATAGGCGGCTCTTGCCACCTGCAATGCGCTTTTCTGCATAGTTTCTTTAGTCTTATAAAAAGGAATAATCAATTTTTCCGACGCAAAGTTACTCATTTCAAACGAAAAAAAAGCACAATTAAGTTTTTTTTTGAATATAGTTCTTGCTATATCAGATATTTTTCCTATCTTTGGCAATTGAACACATAAAAATATTGTATTATGGCAAATAAACGTTCACTAAAGCGTGGAATAAACAACATCTGTGAAGAGCTCTTCATAGAGTGTATAGCTGCATCCATGTATGGTGCAGAAAGCCACAAGGATAATGCTGAAGCCGTACTGTTCTCAGTTATCAGGCTTCAGACTGAGTTCATCAATCGCGTGTCTCATCCAGAGCCAGGAATGCCAGCAAAGCTCTACTACAAAGACCTGCGCAGCAAGTTCGCTTCGCATGTAGGCGAGCTTGTTGACCAGATAAACAATCTCTAAACATTAATAATACAATCATGTGGAAGAGATTCTGTAACTGGTTACTTTACAAACACTGGGGGTGGACAGCCAACGTCACTGAGCCACACCTTGACAAATACATCATCTGTCTTGCACCTCATACGAGCAACTGGGATTTCATCATTGGTCAGCTTTATAACACTTCTGAAGGTCTTGGTTCCAACTTCCTTATGAAAAAGGAGTGGTTCTTCTGGCCCCTCGGAGTACTGTTCCGTCATCTTGGTGGAATACCAGTTTATCGTCAGAAACACATGCGCATGACAGACGCTATGGCAGAAACGGCAAAGAAAGCAGAGAAGTTCCATTTGTGCATAACGCCAGAGGGAACTCGCAAACGTGTGGAAGATTGGAAGAAAGGCTTCTACTACATTGCCCAAGGTGCCAACATACCCATTCTGCTCTATGGCGTTGACTATGAGAAGAAGCTCATTCAGTGCACGAAGACAATCATTCCTTCAGGAGACATTGAGAAAGACATGCGCGAGATTAAGCTCTATTTCAAGGAATTCAAGGGCAAGAAGCCTGAGAATTTCACAATAGGCGACATACAATAACAACTAAAATGAATAAACAACTCATGAGAGGATGGCTAGGATGGCTTGTTCTATTGCTATTCTCTCCATTTTTAAATATATCATTAATAGCCCAACCCACCACATGGGGTAAGACCGAACACAAGGGAGAGCCTTGGGTGAAGAACGTTTCTCGTCCTTACGATATTTCGCGAGGACTTAATGGTCGCCACATCGCTCTTTGGGCATCTCACGGGCGCTACTTCGAAAATAGCAGGGAACGTTGGCGTTGGCAGCGCCCCCCACTCTACACCACATGTGAAGACCTTTTTACTCAGACCATAGTCGTGCCCTACCTCATACCCATGCTTGAGAATGCAGGAGCCGTGGTGTTCACACCACGCGAACGCGACTGGCAGGAACACGAAGTTATAGTCGATAACGACCACTCTTCTCAAGAGAACTATTGGGAGACCAGCCACCAGCACCATTGGACTCCATCACAGGAAAAAGGCTTTGCTTTCCACACAGGCAACTATGTCGATGGTGAGAATCCTTTCGAGGCAGGAACATCGCGCATGATTGAGACGACTAAGAACAAAAACAAGTATAGTCAGGCATTTTATCAGCCCACCATTCCTGAAGCTGGCAGCTATGCTGTCTATGTGAGCTACACCACTCTTCCTTCAAGCGTTGACGATGCCCGTTACATAGTTTGGCATCAGGGGCAGCCTACTGAGTTTCACGTAAACCAGACCATGGGCGGCTCCACATGGGTTTATCTTGGAACCTTTCAGTTCGATGCAGGCTGCGATGCCAGGAACTGCGTCGTCGTAACTAACCAGAGTGCTCATCATGGTATTGTCACCACCGATGCCGTTCGCTTCGGAGGAGGCATGGGAAATATTGAGCGTGGTGGCGAGACGAGCCACATGCCTCGCTGTCTTGAAGGAGCACGATACTATGCACAGTGGGCAGGCATGCCCTACTCTGTCTATTCCTCAAAGGGTGGAGAGAACGACTATGCCGACGACATCAATGCCCGTTCGCTGATGCTCAACGAGCTTTGCGGAGGTTCTGTCTATGCTCCTGACTCTGTTGGCCGACGCGTTCCCATTGAGCTGTCATTGGCTGTTCACAGCGATGCCGGCTATGTTCGTCCTAAAGGCGACGGCATCTATGGCTCCCTTACCATCTGCACCACAAATCGTGGTGACTCCCTTCTTGCTGCAGGCTGTTCGCGACAGATGTCAAAGGACTTTGCGTCAGAGATACTCGACAATGCCACCCACGACATTCAGAAGACTTTCGGTAACTGGAATCCACGCGAGGTTCGCGATCGCAACTATTCTGAGACGCGCCTTCCGCTTGTTCCCTCAGCCATCTTTGAAACACTGTCACACCAGAGTTTCCCTGACATGAAATATGGTCTCGACCCTAATTTCCGATTCACCCTTGCGCGCTCTATCTACAAGACCATCCTACGCTATAGCAGTCGCACTCACGGCAGCGAATATACTGTTGCTCCGTTGACACCACGCAACTTCCGCATTGAGTTCACTGACAAGGGCAATGGCGAGGTTCTCATTAGCTGGGCTGCTGTCAAGGATAACCTTGAGCCATCAGCCACACCAACAGCCTATAGACTCTACATAGCTGAAGGTGATGGTGGTTTCGACAACGGCATGCTTGTCAACGGCACTGCTGTCACCACCCGTCTTCGCAAGGGTTCGCTCGTCCATTTCCGTGTGGCAGCAGTAAACAAAGGCGGTGAGAGTTTTCCCTCACAGGTTCTGTCAGCTTGCTATAACTCTGACAAGGCAAAGTCAATACTCATTGTCGATGGCTTCCATCGTCTGTCGTCGCCAGCTGTTACAACCAATGGTTTCGACCTCTATGCCGATGCAGGTGTAAGCTATGGACGCACATGCGGATTCATTGGCCGTCAGACAGGCTTCGACGACAGCCGCATAGGTCTTGAGGACTCTACTGGCCTTGGCTATTCCACTCACGAGCTTCAGGGACAATTCATCGGAGGCAATGACTTCAACTATGTGAGAGCTCATGCTTCAGCCATCCATCAGTCTGGCGACTACAATATTGTAAGCTGCTCATCGGAAGAGGCACCAAACATGCCTCTCTACAAATACAACATGATAGACCTTGCCCTCGGACTTGAGTGCGACGATGGTCATAGCCTGCTCTACTACAAGGCATTTCCAAACACTCTGCGACAGGCCATAAGCCAGTTCGTAGCTCAGGGTGGACGTCTTCTCGTGTCAGGAGCGTTCACAGCCAGCGATATGAAGACCACTGAAGAAAAAATCTTTTTACAGCAGACTCTCAGATGTGGTCTGAACAGTCACTACAACGGCGATTCTGAGACGGTGACAGGCCTCGGCACCTCGTTCGATTTCTACCACCGTTTTTCGCCCAACCACTATGCTGCCACAAGCTGCGATGCTCTTGCCCCCATGGGTGAAGGTGTCTTCAGCGCCATGCTCTATGCCGATGGCACCTGTGCAGCTACAGCCTACAGTGGCAGTGACACTCGTCTGTTTGTGATGGGCTTCCCATGGGAGTGCATCAAAGGCGAGAAGAAACGCACTTCTATCATGAAGGGCATAACGAAATTCCTATTACAATAATATAATCAGTACCTAATTAATCTTATTTAAATCATTATGACAAAAATTCAAGCTAATGCCACAGGCACAAGAAGTATCGAAGTTAGTGACGAACACTTGCAGACGATTGACGACTACCAGCTCTTTCGCGACCTCATCGACTCTACAGGCTATGTTGACGAAGAGGTTCTCGACAAACTGAAGTTCAACGTCCGTTCCCTGCTCGAGTCAGAAACAGGCAAAGACAAGCGTCTGCTCGACTTGTGTCTTGACGTTATCTACCATCAGAACATGAAAGCCTTTGGTCTTCAGCAGCTTGTCCTGCTATACATAAACTGGAAGGACAGAGCGACAGATGCCGAAGCTAATCTCGGCACCTCACGGGCCATTCAAGGCACTCCGTTTAATTAAACATTTATGGAATATAGGCTAACAGATTTTCTTCCTACAACCAAAAAAGAACTTGAACTCCGAGGATGGGATTACGTTGATGTAATCCTATTCTCGGCCGATGCATATGTAGATCACCCCTCGTTTGGTGCTGCCGTGATTGGCCGCACACTCGAAGCCGCAGGTTTCCGTGTAGCTATTGTGCCCCAACCCGACTGGCATGGCGACTATCGTGATTTCAAGAAGCTTGGTCGCCCACGCTTGTTTTTTGGTGTGGCCCCTGGCTGCATGGACTCTATGGTCAACAAGTACACGGCAGCACGCCGTCTGCGCTCTGAAGATGCATATAGTCCCGATGGCCGCCACGACATGCGTCCTGAGTACCCCACAATAGTATATTCTAAGATACTCAAGGAACTCTATCCCGATGTGCCTGTAGTGCTGGGTGGCATAGAGGCTTCGCTGCGACGCGTGACCCATTACGATTATTGGAGCGACGAACTTAAGAAATGCCTGCTTTGCTATTCGCCTGCCGATATGATTACCTACGGCATGGGCGAGAAAGTTAACATCGAACTGGCACGCCGTCTGGCTGCCGGCGAGAGCATTCGCGATATTCGCGACCTGCCTCAAACCGTTTATCTCTCACGTAAGGAGGATATCATCGGTGGCATTACCGATCGCGACATCGTGCTGCACTCACACGAGGAGTGTCTAAAGAATAAAAAAGCTCAGGCCGAGAACTTCAAGAACGTAGAGGAGCAGTCGAACATGATGCATGCCCAGCGCCTGCTTCAGGGTGTCGATGGTCGCTACGTAGTAGTTAATCCGCCCTATCCGCCTATGACTACTGAAGAGCTCGATGCCTCTTTCGACCTACCCTATACGCGTCAGCCCCATCCTAAATACAAGGGTAAGCGCATTCCTGCTTACGACATGATTAAGTTCAGCGTCAACATCCATCGCGGCTGTTTTGGCGGATGTGCCTTCTGCACCATCTCTGCCCATCAGGGCAAGTTCATCACCTGTCGTTCTAAGGAGAGCATTCTGCGCGAGGTAAAACAAATCATTGAGATGCCCGACTTCAAGGGTAACCTCAGCGACCTTGGTGGTCCTTCTGCCAACATGTATGGCATGAGCGGACGCAATAAGAACGCCTGCGAAAAGTGCCGTCGTCCGTCATGTGTACACCCACAGATATGCCCTAACCTCAATACCGACCATTCCAAACTACTCGACATCTATCGCTCTGTCGATGCCCTGCCAGGCATCAAACACAGCTATATAGGCAGTGGCGTGCGCTATGACCTGCTGCTCCATCGCAGCAAGGATGAAGCCAGCAACAAGGCTGCTATGGAATACACGCGCGAGCTCATCTGCCATCACGTCAGTGGACGCCTCAAGGTTGCCCCTGAGCACACCAGCGATCGTGTGCTCTACCTCATGCGCAAGCCCTCATTCAGCCTGTTCTATGAGTTCAAGCGCATCTTCGACCGCATAAATCGCGAGGAAGGTCTGCGCCAGCAGATCATTCCCTATTTCATATCCTCCCATCCAGGCTGTCAGGAAGAGGACATGGCCGAGCTTGCGGTCATCACCAAGGGTCTTGACTTCCAACTGGAGCAGGTTCAGGACTTCACCCCTACTCCCATGACCAATGCCACTGAGACGTGGTACACAGGCTACGACCCTTATACGCTCGAACCAGTGTTCAGTGCCAAGACACCCAAAGAGAAGCTCGCCCAGCGTCAGTTCTTCTTCTGGTACAAGCCTGAAGAGCGTCGAGGCATAGAGCAGAGCCTGCGTCGCATAGGTCGTCCTGACCTCATTGCCAAGCTCTACAGCGGCATGCCTAACACCCATTACAACAACAAGCCTACATCAGGCAGAGACTTTAGAAATGAACCAAAAGCAGGTGGTGGGAAGCCCAAATCTTATAATCCTAATTTTAAGAATGAGAATAATAGAACAAAGCATAATAGCGAAAAATCCACAGAAGAAAAGCGAGGACGGAATCGTCGTCACTGATGATTTCATTGCCGTCATCGATGGCTCCACCTCTAAGACAGATCGTCGCTACAGTCTGTTCAAGAGCAACGGACGCTACGCAATGTCGCTTGTGGCAGGTGTTTTACGCAAAGCTCCTAAGGACATGACCTGCCATCAGTTCTGTCTGAAAGCCTCGAGAGCCATTGCTAAGCAGTATAAGAAGTCACAACTGCAGCACCTTCTGGAGCACCCTGAGGAGCGACTCACTGCCTCGTGCATAGTCTTCAGCCGATTGCGTCGCGAAGTGTGGCTTGTTGGCGACTGCCAGTGCCTCATTGGTGGCACCCTCTACGACAATCCCAAGCCCTACGAGCAGCAGTTGGCTGAGCGTCGTGCAAAGATTATCTTTGAAAGCCCCATGCCTCACGACCATTTCCTCACTAACGACACAGCGCGTGCAGCCATCATTCCCTTCATGCTCGAGGCCATGAAGCAGCAGAACAAGACCTATGCCGTCATCGATGGTTTCCCCATTCCTGAGCAGCATGTGCCCATCATAACCCTCGACTTCCAACCTTGGGAGATAGTGCTTGCCTCCGATGGCTATCCTGTTCTCTGCCCCACCCTTGAGGAGTCAGAAGCAAAGCTTGCCCATCAGCGAGCCAACGACCCATTGAACATAGGCGAGTTCAAAGCCACAAAGGGCTTCATGGCAGGCTTTAACTCTTTCGATGACAGGGCATACATAAGATTTCAGGTCTGAAATTTGGTGGTTTTAATAAAAATAACTACCTTTGCACCCGCTTTCAGAAAAAAGCTGGTTCCGTAGCTCAGCTGGATAGAGCAACAGCCTTCTAAGCTGTGGGTCTCGGGTTCGAATCCCGACGGAATCACATAAAAAATCGGCAAGTTAATCACTTGCCGATTTTTTATTTTTCTCCGATGAGTGCATCGAGACTCTCTTGCTCGCCTACCACCCAGACAATGTCGCCCTCTTGGAACTTACGATCTGGACGGAATGGCGACAGGTTCTCTTCGCCCTCTTCCAGTCCTACAACCATGATGCTGTATTTGCGGCGTATGTCGCTGTCTTTAAGCGTCTGACCAATAAACGGACTGTCACCGCCAATTATTATCTGGCGCAGCTTCATCTCGCGCTTCTCCAGCTCAGCATCCTCGCCCAGTGTCTCGCCCTCTATGGCTGCACTGAACTTTGCCAGCTGATCGTCGCTTCCAATGACCTGCAATCGGTCATGAGGGAAGATGATGAAGTCACCATCAGGAATGTTCAGGCGGAATCCTCCACGCAAGATGCTGCTCACATGTACGCCATATTTCTGTCCGAGATTCAGCTGTCTCAGCGTCTGTCCCATCCATTGTGAGTTTCCAGGCACCTCGAAATCAGCAATATGTATATCACGGTCGAGCAGACGTCCCTCATATAGCGGACGCTTCTTTCCGTGCACCTGCGCCTCAATGTCGCGCGAACGCAGATTGTTTATGAACAGGCGCTCCAGCATTATGCTGTTATGTTTTATGCTTCTCGAGAACACCATGAGGAACACTATGCCCACACCAGCGAAGAACATGATGACAAATCCGAAGTCAAACATGTGATGAAGTATGTAGAACACGAAGCTTGCCGCAATGACCACCCTCACCACAAACGTGAAGATGAGTGGCATATGGTTACGATTGCTCTCTGCCCATAGTGCCTTCCACTCCTCAGAGCGATTCTTCTTCACCACCATAGCGCGCAGGAACGGTGCAATGAGCGTCACGCTGACAAGAGCCGTCACGGCGCTGGCATACCACGACTGTGGCAGCATCTTTGCCATGAAAGGATGGAAGAACATGAACATCAGCGTTATGACAGCCGATGACAGTATGCTGTACACCACCACGTTGACGCCCATCTGAGTGAGCAGCGACTTCCACTTGTTGTGCTCCGTAGAATCAGGATGGCTCATCGACAGACGATTCAACAGGCTTATCAATCGTGACGGCAGTCGAGGTTCAATGGCGTTATAAACGGGCAGTGCGAAGCGAATCATGTAAGGTGTGAGGAACGTCGTGATGACACTCACCGCCACCACCACAGGATAGAGGAAATCGCTTATCACTCCCAGTCCCAGTCCCAGCGAGGCTATGATAAACGAGAACTCACCTATCTGAGCCATTGAAAATCCGCAGCGCATGGCCGACTTCAGCGACTCTCCGCCAAGCATGAACGAGAACGAGCCGAATACGCTCTGTCCTATGATAATCGTCATCACGAGCACGAAGATGGGAATGGCATAGTCAACGAGTATCTTTGGATCTACAAGCATGCCCACTGACACGAAGAATATGGCTCCAAAGAGGTTCTTCACTGGCTCCACGACCTTCTCAATATTCTCTGCCTCCACTGTCTCTGCCAGTATGCTTCCCATGATAAATGCTCCGAATGCCGACGAGAATCCCACCTTCGTTGAGAATACCGCCATGGCGCAGCACAGTCCCAGCGACACTATAAGCAGCACCTCAGCATTGATGAGCTTGCGCACAGAGCGCAGGAACAGTGGCACGGCGAAGATGCCCACCACGAGCCACAGTATGAGGAAGAATCCTATTTTTACTATGCTGCCTATCATCTGTCCTCCGTCAGGGTTCGAGCCGCTTGCTATGGCGCTCAGCATAACCATCATCACTATGGCGAGTATATCCTCCAATATGAGCACCGACATCACCAGTCCTGCAAACTGCTGCTGTCTTAGTCCCAGGTCTCCAAATGCCTTATATATAATGGTTGTCGATGACATGGCGAGCATACCACCTAAGAATATGCAGTCCATCTTAGGCCATCCGAAGGCGAAGCCCACGCACACTCCCAGTATCGTCATGCAGAAGATTATGCTTATCGTCGATATTATCGGCGATGCTCCCATCTTCAGGATTTTCTTGAACGAGAAGTCCAGTCCCAGTGAGAACAGCAGGAACATCACTCCAATGTCTGCCCACAGCTTGATGTTCGACATGTCAACAACACTAGTCGTATATGGCATGTGTGGCGACACGAGGAATCCAGCCATGATATATCCCAGCACGAGTGGCTGTTTCAGTTTTTTGAAAATGATAGTCACCACCCCTGCAACCATCAGTATGAGTGCTAAATCTTGTATAAGTGCTGGAAGTTCTGACATCTTCTATAATTGAGAATTGAGAGTTGAGAATTGAGAATTGAGAGGTAGGATTAGAAGTCTAAAGTCTATAGTCTAAAGTCTATAGTCTCTAAAGTCTGTAGTCAAAATCTCTACAGTCTTCACGATGACATTCATGGCCTTTTCCATAGACTGTATGGGCACAAACTCGTAAGGTCCGTGGAAGTTCAGTCCACCTGCGAAGATGTTAGGACAAGGCAGTCCCTTGAACGACAGCTGTGCGCCGTCTGTGCCTCCACGTATAGGCTTCACCTTTGGCTCCACGCCTGCCTCCTTCATAGCCTTCATCACGAGGTCTATCACATGACGCTGTGGGTCCACCATCTCCTTCATGTTATAGTACTGGTCGTTCACCTCACAGCTCACCGTTCCCTCGCCATACTTAGCATTCATCTCGTCGGCACATCTTTTTATATAAGCCTTTCGTGCCTCGAACTTCTCGCGGTCATGGTCGCGTATTATGTAGCTCAGCTTGCCCAGCTCCGTATTTGTCTGCATGCCAATGAGATGATAGAATCCCTCGTAGCCCTCTGTCGTCTCAGGAGTCTCGTTGGCAGGCAGCATTGCCGCAAACTCCACTGCCAGTCGGTTAGCGTTGACCATTTTTCCTTTGGCATATCCTGGGTGTACGCTCACACCCTTTATGGTGATCTTTGCCGATGCAGCGTTGAAGTTCTCATACTCCAGCTCACCCACATCACCGCCGTCCATGGTGTAGCCCCACTGACAGCCGAACTTCTTCACGTCGAAGTGATGAGCGCCCATGCCTATCTCCTCATCGGGGTTAAACGCCACGCGCACCTTTCCGTGTCTTATCTCCTTATGGTCGCGCAGATAGCACATGGCCTGCATAATCTCAGCTATGCCCGCCTTGTCGTCAGCGCCCAGCAGAGTATGTCCGTCAGTCACTATCAGGTCCTCGCCCACGTGTGACAGTAGCTCAGGAAACTTCTTTGGTCCGAGCACCATTCCCTCTGACAGCACAATGTCTTTTCCGTCATAGTTCTCCACTATCCTCGGCTTAATATTTGCACCAGAGCAGTCGGGGCTTGTGTCGTAGTGCGAAATAAAACCTATTGTGGGCACCTGGCTCTCGTCAAGCCCTGTTCCCTCCAGGTTTGCAGGCAGAGTGCCATACAGATAGCCTTTGTCATCCATCTCCACGTCAGACAGTCCCTCTGCCTCCATCTCTTTCTTCAGATATTCAGCAAACACCAGCTGTTTCTTGGTGCTTGGCACTGTCTCACTCTCTTCTGCCGACTGTGTGTCGAACTTCGTATAATTCAGGAATCTCTCAATGATATTCATAATTCTATAGATTTGTTTTATAAGGTGTCGCAAAGTTACGAAAAGTCGAGCGAAATACAAAAGGAAAGTAAAGAAAAAAACAGAAACAACACTTTTTGATGTTTTTTAGATTGTGAAACAATCGGTGTTTTTGCTCACGAAATATGTGAGGTCTCTGCAAGAGACCAAGATTCAAAAAAGTCACTCAACCTCTTTCAAGATTGAGTGACCATCTTTGTAGGAACATTGGGGCTCGAACCCAAGACCTCTTCAATGTGACTGAAGCGCTCTGAACCAACTGAGCTATGCTCCTGTTTTCGTTTAGCGCTTGCAAAGTTAATCAAAAGAATCGAGCCCTCCAAATATTTCTCTAAAAACTTTTATTACTATTATATGTTTATTTTTTACAAACCCTTTCGTTTTGTATTGCCTTTCAAATAAAAGATGTATCTTTGCAACGTCAACAAACGGCAAAAAGGTCGTGATTAAATGAGAACTATATCAGTTATTTCAAAAAGACTTTCTTGCCATTTATGATATTAATACCACGACGTAGGCCATTTTGCTTTATTCCCATTAGATTATAGATTGATGCCGTTCTCTTTTCATTTGCCACCACTTTTTCAATAGCATTGACTTGATAATCCTTGCTCGTTATGTGCACACCGCTAACGTTTCCAGAACCACCCTTGTACCAATACCAATAATAGTATGTTTGCAGGGGTATATTCTGCATACTAATATCATTTCCTATGAATGTTGTCAGTCCTTGACTTAGAATTATCAGATTGCCGTCATATCTGCCAAAATAATCCCCATTAGGATTGGCGTTTTTGAATGTAGGATCTAAAGGTACCCAACCATAATCCTCATGGTAAAAGTCAGGCCAAACATGGTATCCGCCATTCACCCATACGCCCATGTTATGTCGTGCTGGAATGCCCTTGTATCTCATCAGATTAACAAACAGCGTAGTAAAGTCTCCACATTCGCCGCCCCCTGTCTGAAGAATTTGTTCAAGTGTACGCCAGCTACCATTTATATAACTAAAGTTTTCAGCCACATATTTATAGCATCGTTTGGCATAGTCCAGGATGCTTGTGGACTGATTCCACAATTGATCACCAATTTGCTTGATGGTATTGTTGTCAATATCAATCCAGGAGCCATCACTATAAAGATATTCATTGGGATCAACATCAGTACATATGTTCTTGTTTGATTTGTCATTGAAATCTATACGTACCGTCTTTGTCTTATATTTGAATGACTCATAGACACTTATTCTGTTGTCTTCAAAAGAGCCATCATACAATAAAACCTTATTAGTCGCATTGGCATCAACAAATGTACCACAGTTTGATGCCAACATACTAATCTCCTGATACTCGTTTGTTACAGGTGCAGGAATCAGAGTGAGTAATCTCACGACATTTATGTTTCCATTTTTTGTAAACTCTACCTTGTTCGTAAAACTAATCTCACTCTGGCTATATGCCGACAATGAAACTAACGAAAGAATTATGTAGCAAAATAGCTGTCGAAAATGGTAATAAATTGTTTTCATAATGCAACAAACCACTAGATTATTAGTAATATGCTGCAAAAATACAAATTTTTCTAATATTATATGCGTATCAATTTAAAAAATTCATTATTTGCCATCAACTTTCATATAGTTTAAACCAGAAAAAGCTCCCCTCTTCCATCCTACGTTAGGCGAGACGCTCACCAGTCCCTGCTGTCTTTAGCGTCCATAGTGCTTGTTGCCCCTACTTTTGGTAAAAAAGTAATAATTTTTGCCCCTACTTTTAGTTTTGGGCTGTATTTTGGATAATTTTTTCGTATTTTTGCCCCTACTTTTGGATTATTTCGTATCTTTGTCGAAAAATTGAGAAGAATATGGCATATTACAAGAGACTTATAGACGAACAGTTGCTCAGGTGGAAAGAAGCTCCACGCCGCAAACCGCTCCTAATTCGCGGAGCACGACAGGTGGGTAAGTCAACTGCTGTAAGGGAACTCAGCAAACAGTTCCGATACTTTGTGGAGATCAATTTGGAGAAACAGCCCGACTTGATTCAGATGTTTCCAGAGGACATTGACGTCAAAAAGACTTGTGAAAAGCTGAGCGGCACATTGGGCATTCCCATCGTGCCAGACGAGACGCTCCTGTTTATCGACGAAATCCAAATATCGAAAGAGGCCATCATGTCGCTGAGATATTTCAAGGAAGACTACCCTGAGTTGCATGTCATCGCAGCAGGGTCTCTACTTGAGTTTGCACTAGAAGAGCTACCATCTTTTGGTGTGGGCAGAATACGTTCGCTCTATATGTACCCATTCTCTTTCGATGAATTCCTAATAGCTCAAGGCATGGAGCTAACCGTAGATTACAAGAAGAGAGCCACAAGCGAGGCCCCACTACCCATAAAGGCACATAAGGATCTGACAGACCAGATACGTACTTTTTATCTGGTAGGTGGTATGCCCGCTGCTGTGACAGAGTGGATAGAGACACACAGTTACATCGAGGTGTCGCATGTTCACACGGATATCCTACAGACCTACGAGGATGACTTCAACAAATATAAAAAACGCGTTTCTCCTGTACTGCTCCGCCAGGTACTGCGTTCGGTGGCTCTTCAGGTGGGCAATAAATTTGTATATGCTGAAGCCTCAAGGGATGTGCACTCTTCGGTTGTAAGAGAGGCACTACACCTACTGACGCTTGCGGGATTGATAACTCCTGTAAAACATACAGATGGCACAGGTGTTCCTCTTGGTGCAGAGGAGAGCAACAGCTATGTGAAATACCTGTTCTTCGACTTAGGTGTGATGCTGACGATGCTTGACATCCCTGCAGCCGACATTCTGACGGCATCGGATGTGGATTTGGTGAACAAGGGTGGAGCATCGGAAATGTTTGCCGGTTTGGAAATGAAAAAGTATCGCGACTGTTTTCTGAAGCCAGAAATGCACTATTGGCAGAATACAGCCAAGTGGAGCAACGCAGAAGTGGACTATCTTAGAGTAAGAAATGGGATTGTACTGCCCGTGGAAGTGAAAGCCAACACGCAGGGTAGCATGCAGAGTCTTTGGATATTCATGAGAAAGCGCAAGCTGCATGAAGCAATCAGAACCTCACTTGAGAACTTCGGCCAATTTGACCACTATGATCCGGAAGATGAGTTAGAGAAGCGACATGTAGATATCATCCCACTTTATGCGCTGAGCAATCTTGAAGGTCAATATTAATAATGAAGTATCAGTGCCTCTATTAAGTACGCATGTGTCAGTAACCTCTTCCATCTCCCCTCTTCCATCCTACGTTAGGCGAGACGCTCACCTGCTGTCTTTTGAAATATTGAAATGATTATTCACCCTGCCATCACATATCTGAACACTTCAGTTTCTTGCAGTTCTGGGCGTTCAGTAACTTTCCTTACATAGTCTCTGACGAGATGATACCAATCCTTCGTCTGCATGCTGAAATACTTCTCTTGGAACTCCTTCTGACATTCTACTACGATGTTCATAATGGTGGTACCCTCTTCCAGTGCCATCATATTATGAATCAACCTATGCTCATCAGTATCAGGCTCTATATTTTCCAGCACAGAACCATCTGGAATAAGCTTCATCTCAATAGCCTTGCGCTTAGAAAGAGTCTTCTGTGGTTGAACCACCAAGTTGTCTTCGTCATCAGCCCATTTGTTGCATTGTGCCATGACGGTCGCTAATGCCTGCTCCTGTCCTTCTGGCGGATACTTGTATTTCTTTAGCAATCGCTTCACCAACACGCGCATTTTTGCTCTGGCAGACTCTTTCTTGTTCCAGTCTATTGTACGATTCTGCCGTAGCTGTTCTGTCAGTTCCTTAGTGAGGGCTATAAATTCATCATTACTATAGGCATCGCGAATACCTTCTGGTGAAGTAAGCGCATCATAGAATGCCTTTTCTTCTATGTTCAATCCTAATTTGTTGCCTTCCTCTTCTGTCTTCTTAATCTCTTCTGCCATTTTCAAGAGCTCTTCAATGACCTCTTCGTTAGTCAGCATGCCTTTCAGATAGTTAGAGAGGGCTTGATTCATCAGGTCGCTGAACTTCTGACTCTGCACGAGATTTGTACGCTCATATTTGCGTATATGCTCTTTCAGAAGCTTCTCCAGTAACTGCACAGCCAGGTTCTTTTCCTTCATCTTGCGTAGCTCCTCAATGAATCCTTCATCAAACAACGAGAATTCACGTTTGGTTTCAAAGAGGTTAATAACTCCAGTGCTTTGAATGCTCTGTTCTATCAACGTGGCTATTCGTTCATTGATTTCTTGCTTCGTCACTGGACCATGATTCTGCGTGAAGCGTTGCAGCAGCACCCTTACGGCATTCATCAGCGTCTCCTCTTGTTTCTCCCTTGGAGTGATAAGCGAGCGACAAAGCGTTAAAGCATTATGCAGTAGCTGACTTTCCTTGATGTAATCTTTCTGCTTATCTGCTTTATCTGGAGCCAGCAAGAAGTTCAAACCACCCTTAATGATTCGTGCTCTTTCAGGGTCACTACCGTCATAGAACCCTGTATAATCGAAACCATAAAGGAGGTCACGACAAATCTCCAACTTCTCTTGGAACTTCACCTTGGCCGTCTTCTGAATATCAGGATCACCAAACTGCTTTTTGTCTCTACTGGTATAGTCGTTCATTGCCTGTCTCAGCGCCTGGGCAATGCCTACATAATCGACTATCAAACCACCTTCCTTATCAGGGAACACACGATTTACGCGAGCAATGGCTTGCATCAGGTTATGACCCTTCATTGGCTTATAGACATACATCGTAGCCAGCGATGGCACGTCAAAGCCTGTTAGCCACATATCCACGACAATAGCAATCTTCATGGGGCTATCATCATCCTTAAACAACTTGGCATATTCCTTGTTGTTTCTGGCATTGATAATGTCGTGCCATTCCGGATTATCCGTATTGGCAGCACTCGCCACCACATGCACTTTCTCAGTCCATTCTGGTCTTAACTCCAGAATTCTTTTATATATCTTGACAGCAGCCTCTTTGTTATAGGCTACTATCATAGCTTTGCCAGTCAATTCATGCTGTCTGTTCTCCTCATAGTGTTTCAGGATGTCGTCACACAGACTTTCAATAGTGCTCTGATGGCACAGTATTTCCTTGAGTCCACTATTATCGTGGCGAACCTTGGATATTTGTTCCTCTGTAGCACCTTCCTCAGCGAGTCTGTCAAACTCTTCATCCAGTTTCCTGAGTGCTTCTTCGTTCAGGTTCAGATTGATAACACGACTCTCGTAATAGACTGGACGTGTGGCTCCATCAGCCACAGCCTGCGTCATGTCATAAACATCAATATAGTCGCCAAACACCTCTTTGGTATCTCTGTCGCGTTCAGAGATGGGAGTACCTGTAAATCCAATAAACGAGGCATGGGGCAAGGCTTCATGCATCAGCAGGGCAAAGCCTTTCTTCATCTTTTCAGCTTTCACATCCCAATGCTCCTCACCATATTGAGAGCGATGCGCCTCGTCTGTTATAACGATGATGTTCTCTCGTTCTGACAACAATCCTGTACCTTCCTCAAACTTCTGAATAGTGGTGAAGATGATACCTCCTGTTTGCAAATCCTTTAGTTTCTTTACCAAATCTTCGCGTCCAGCAGTCTTTGTCACCTTTCCTTTTTCGCTGATTTCAAAACCCACACGCTGGGGTTCCTGCCTCAGGAACTTCTGACATCCTGCAAACTGCTCATACAATTGCTGGTCTAAGTCGTTACGATCAGTTACTACGACAATGGTACATTGAGGGAATTCTTGAATCAGCCTGTGAACATAGAATACCATTGAAAGACTCTTTCCAGAGCCTTGTGTATGCCAGAACACACCAATCTTTCCATCGCCACCCATTGCTGTATGGGTATGCCTGAGGGCTTTGTTCACAGCAAAGTACTGGTGATAGGCAGCCATGATTTTAGCCATTCGTCCATCCTTATGGTCAAAGCATTCGAAGTTCTGCAGGATATCAATGAGTCGTTCTTTCTGGAAGATGCCGTTGAAGAATGTTTCGTAGTCGGCAAACTCCGTTGTCTCGCTTTTGCCATCCACGCTCTTCCATTCCATGTATCTATTTCTCTTAGCAGTAATGGTACCAGCTTGCGAGATGAACATATCGCTTGTCACATTGAAGGCATTATAGACAAACAGCGAAGGGCATTTCTGTTGATACTGCTTAATTTGTGTGTAGGCATCCTCTTCGTCCGTTTCTTCACGAGAAGGCGATTTCAACTCTATCACTACTAATGGCAGGCCATTGATGAATACCACAATATCACAGCGAATAGACTCATATTCCACTACGCGCCATTGGTTCCTCACCACGAAGTTGTTCTTCTGTGGATTCTCAAAATCTATCAAACGAACCAGCGCCGTCTTACTACGTCCATCCTCGCTGTATTTCACCTCCACGCCACTCTGCAGATAGTCCATCAGCTGCTCGTTACGCTGCTCCAGCGTTCCTTCGTTGATGTTCGTCACTAGGCGATAGGCTTCCTCTATCACATAGTCACTACACGAAGGATTCAAGCGCTGCAAGCCAGCCCTTAAATCATCTGCATGATAAGGCAGGCGATAGTCACGCTCTACGTTATATCCGCATTCGTACTGATAGCCCAACTCCTTGAATAAGGATATCAAGGTCTGCTCGTAGCTGTCTTCTGTGAACTGTTCGATGCTCATAGTTTTATATTTCTACTTCATTAACTATCAGCTCCCCAGACATTAACTTCGGAAGGAGGGTGTCACGGAGGGTCGCGAGGCGACGGGATTCATCTTCATTATTTCTCTTTATCTCATACTGTTTGTCAATGTTTGGCCTTATATTTTCTAAGACTTCACTTGGAGGTATGGGTAAAAGTATCTTCTCCATATTTGCTTGGCTTAACTTTGCTTGAACAGCGCCAGTTACAAGATGTTGTATATTGGTCATTGACAACATAACATGAACCATTTCTGTACTAAAGCCATTCTTACCTTGTAAAATATGAGCATGATTATTAACCCATAATTTCCCCCACACATATTGCATATAAGGTAAACCATTCTCTTTTGCCACGCTTCCGTCTTCTCCTATTAAGGTGTATATTCCATCAAATATATAATTGTCGACATAATCCATACATGATGTTGCACCATAGTACGGATAGATTTTTTCCATAGATTCTCTATCCTTGCCAGATAAAGGCTTTCTAAATTTATCCAGTATTTCTGCTACATCAAAGAGGGTTCCCACTCTCCATCCCTTCGGAATCATTCCCAATTCACTCTCCACAAACTCACCATCCTTGAAGGGCTCGAAGTCCACAAACCACGACTTAAACAATGCCTGAGCCTGCTGCTCTAAATTATCATTTATTCGCCTATTTACCTCGATTTTTTCATCAAGGGATTTTATTACGGCAGATACACGTTTTTGATAGTCTATTGATGGGAGGCTAACGATTTGCTTAGATAATGTTTGAACTGATATGCCAGGTTGAGCAGATTGAGCTGACAAATTACCCAGATGCATCAATGAAAGTAAACAAGCAAGAAAACGTGTATCGGCCAATTCGTTACCCACAACGACTACTGCATGTTCTGTCATATAGGCTTCTCCTTCATAGAAACGAACATTGCCGCAATATGCGCCTTGACGACCTATAACGGCACATTCGCCCTTAAAGTTAGACTCATTAGCATAACCTCGTATACCATTCCCACCAATAACAGGATATGGCCCTGCATCCAAAACGGAATCAGATTTTATTCCTTTCCCACTTCGTAAGCGGGAACAGACGTCTGCTAACTTATATTCTTTCCACTCTTCCATAAATGAGAATTTACTTTTCACTCTCTATTTGTTTGTTGATGTATCCCAGAACCCCATAAAGTGGTATATTCTCCATCCAGTCCTGATCAATGTAGGGTTTCATGGAACAACGCAGACCCTTCAGATTCTTTTCTGCATGATCTACCGTAACAAACTGCTTCAGCGACTTACTCTTCACGTTCTCCTCTGCCTTAACCTCAATGGGGATTACGCGCTCGGCTGTCTGAACCAAGAAATCAACTTCCTGCGTAGAATTATCCTTGCTGAAATAATAGGCATCCAAACCGTCCATAGATTTCAATTGTTCCAATACGTAATTTTCTGTGAAAGCACCTTTGAATTCTGTAAATACACCATTGTTAATGAGCATGAGTCTCGGGCTGGCCTTAGACATAGCTCCTAATAGTCCAACATCCAAAAGATATAGTTTGAATGCATCGAAATCTTCATAGAACTTCAATGGCATCTCAGGATTCTTACATCTACGGATCTTATACACAAGACCTGCCCTGACAAGCCACTCTATTGCGATTTCAAAATCGCGAGCCCTTCCGCCCTCCTTCACAGCACCATAGATGAATTTCTTGTTTTCTTTAGCAAGTTGATTGGGAATACTTTCCCATACCATGCGAATGCGTTCTGTTTCATCACCAGCGTGCTTGGCAAAGTCGTTATCGTATGTTCGCAGGATTTCCTCGTGTATCCGGCGTACCTTATTTACATCACCCTTTGTGGTATATTGCAACACAGCCTCAGGCATTCCGCCTACATAATAGTATTGGCGGAGTAGTTCCTGAACCTTGGAATCCAATATCTGCAACATCTCCCAATCTGCACGTGCCAACATCTCAGCAATTTTTTCTTCGCCCTTTGCCCATAGAAACTCCTCGAATGTCATGGGATAAAGTGTGAGAAGATTAACCTTGCCAACAGGATAAGACTCACCTTTACGATGAGTGGTTCCAAGCAGCGAACCTGCTACAACAACATGCTGCTCACGTGCATTTTCACAGAAATACTTTAAACTATCAAGACCTCTATAAGCCTCCTGTATCTCGTCCATGAATATCAGTGTCTTGCCTGCTGTAATCTTTTGGTTCGTTATAGATTCCAGTAAATACATGATGCGATCCACCTTAAGATCAACTCGGAATATCTCCTGAGCTTCAGGATCATCATGGAAATTCACATAAACAAGATTCTGGTATTCATTCTGCCCAAACTCTTTTAGCAGCCAAGTCTTACCCACCTGACGAGCCCCCTCAAGCACCAAAGGCTTGCGGTCTGGATCTTTTTTCCACTCTATCAGCGCATTATATAGTTTTCTCTTCATACCTATTTACACTTTTCTGAACGAATTATCGCTGCAAAATTACACTTTTCTGGACGAATTTCCAAATATTTTGCCAATTTTATGAGGGAATGTTTGTGCCTTTCTGCCAATTTTATGAGGGAATAATTAGGCCTTCTTGCCAATTTTATGAGGGAACAGCTATTCTTTAAGAGCAAACCCAATACTTCCTAACTGCTTCTTAATCTCGTCCTCCAAGCGATGGCTTTCTGCAAAGAGACCACTAAGCTCTGAGGTCAGGCGCTGCATCTTTTCTGCAAATGGTTCACCATCGTCTTCCTGCTCTGCGATACCCACATAGCGACCTGGAGTGAGGATGAAGTCCTGAGCCTTGATGTCCTGTAGGGTTTTCACAGCGCAAAAGCCTGCTTCATCTTCAAGGGTGCCATTGCGGAAACTTTCGAAGGTGTCTGCAATCTTACGGATATCGGGCTCCATCAATTCACGAACGGCACGAGTCACCATCGTACCCATATTCCTTGCATCAATGAAGAGCACCTTACCTGCTTGTTGCTTGTTGCGAGAGAGGAACCACAGCGATACAGGAATACCTGTGCTATAGAAAAGCTGGCTGGGCAGGGCAATGATACCTTCTACAAGGTCTGCTTCTACTATCTTCTGACGGATGGTGCCTTCACCTCCAGTCTGACTGCTCAAAGCACCATTGGCCAATACCAAACCAATACGGCCTGTGGGTGAAAGATGGTGAATCATGTGCTGCATCCAAGCAAAGTTGGCATTACCTGCTGGTGGTATGCCATATTGCCAGCGCTTGTCGTTAGCCAACTTATCTGCTCCCCAATCGCTGAGATTGAAAGGAGGATTAGCCATGATAAAGTCTGCTTTCAAGGTGGGATGCTGATCATTGAAGAAGGTGTCTGCGTATGATTGACCCAGATTGGCCTCCAACCCACGAATGGCTACATTCATATGGGCCATCTTCCAGGTAGAGGGGTTGGCCTCCTGACCATAGATGCTGATGTGGCGCAGGTCTTTCTGATGATTCTCGATAAACTTGGCGCTCTGCACAAACATGCCACCACTACCACAGCAGGGGTCATAAACACGACCTTCGTATGGCTGCAACACCTCTACAATGGTACGGACAATACAGCTGGGAGTGTAGAATTCGCCTGCATTCTTACCTTCCATCGAGGCAAACTTCTGCAGACAGTATTCATAGACGCGTCCCAGCAGGTCCTTTTCGTCGCCTGATGCCAACATGTGGATATTGGTAAAGAGATCTACCACATCGCCCAAGCGTCGTTTGTCCAGTTCTGGGCGAGCATAATTGCTGGGCAATACGCCCTTCAGTTTGTTATTCTCGCGCTCAATGGCTTGCAGGGCATCGTCGATTACTTTGCCTATCTGTGGGGTGTGAGCTGCTAAGGAGATTACATTCCAGCGTGCTTCCTGAGGAACAAAGAATACACCATCAGCCTCGTATTCGTCTTTATCTTCCACATCAGCATATTCATCTTGGGATAGCTCTGCAAACTTTACCTCGAACTTATCGCTGATATATTTGAGGAAGATAAGTCCAAGCACCACGCCCTCGTATTCAGAGGCGTTGAGATTTCCTCTAAGCTTATCCGCAGCCCTCCATATCGCATCCTCAAATCCTATTGAGGTTGTATTTTCTTTCTTTGCCATATATCTTGTTTACTTGCTTGCGTAGTTAATAACGTTTTAAGTTTACTTGATTGCAAAGATAACAATTTTTTTCGACAATATATTCATTTTATCGAAAAAATATCAAAGAAGTTCTTTTTTCAAGGGGCAGGAACATGGTAGCTGACACATTAGTAGCTGACACATTCTGTATATAAACAACCCGCCGAACTTCACAGTCCAGCGGGCTAAACATTTACCTTAATTTCTTCTATGACTAATTTCTTATCGAGAGTGTCATGGGGCTAGCCCCATATCACTTTCCTCGTTTAAAAAACCTCGCTATTCTCGCGAACCGAGAGGATTGACCTATTTTGATAAAACAACTATTATCCCTTATGGGAAAAATGTATGTCGTAATCAAGATGCAAAGATAAACATAAAATCCAGCTCTACCAAATATTTCTAATGCAAATTTTGCGTAATGTACCAATGTACCATTGTACCATTTGCATTTTTCGTTTTTCATTTAGTTTAGCAACTAGTGTAAAATTGTAAGTAATTATTTTATATTATATATTATAATATATAATATAAGTATATTTCTCTCTTTCATGGTACAATCGATTTTCGAAATGGTACAATGGTACAATGGTACACTTTGCACTGCGCTGAATGTCACCCATACTGAAAAAGTTGACTCGCTCGTCTGGAAAAGTTTGACTACTTTCCTGAATAGGTTTACTTTTTACTCTAATACAGCAGGCAACATCCCAATTTTAACATTTGAAATAAATTTGAGATAAATGAAAAGAATCCTTGCGTGGCACCTCAAATTTAGTACCTTTGTACTGTGTTTAGGATGCATCACAAAGACACACAACGAGCGTTTAGAAAGAACGCACGCGGCGTTTAGAAAAAACACCGCAAGCAATCAGGAAGAACGCTCGCGGCAATACTCACCGCGATAGCAACAAGCCTCGGAGTGCAGAGATCACTTGTTTTTCAGCCATTCGCCAGCCACCAGCGCTATAACTACACCTGCGACGGCACCACCCATATGGCCACTCATACTGACACCATTGCCCAGACTCGTAACAAGGTTAAGGCCAAGAAAAATCAACGGAGCCTTCGCTGCATTGAAACTGGTTTTCAGACTCATGACCAACCAGAAGGCGAGCAGTCCGAACACACCGCCCGATGCACCTATGGTGACTCCCCTGCTAAACGAAAGGATGCTGATTCCAGAGACAATAACCGAAAGAATGAAAATGCCGAAGATGGCGCGCCCTCTGTAATTCGCGGATAGGGAAACGACACACAGCACATAACAGAAAAGGTTTCCAATCACATGCATCAGACCACCATGCAGGAATCCATAGGTCAACAGTCGCCACCACTCATGGCCATAGAGCACCAAGTCTGTCTTCAGTGCGCCCCATCTGACAAGCAGCTCCATGTTATTGCTATCACCCCTAAAACCGACAAAGAACAGGGAGATATAGATGACGATGCACAATAACGGAGGAATGACGAGTAGCAGATAATCTGGCTTCAAGATGTATTTAAAGCCATGAGATAATCCGTCTTTTATTGCAAGCGACATGATGTACGATTCCTCAAACTCATCTCTGACAAAGAAAAGGGTGAACAACAATAGCAGCATAAGAGCTTCAAAGAGAAGCATGAACTGGAATATCAAGATATTTTTGCGGCCTATGTCAAATTGTTTCTCGCCTGTCATTTCATAAAACACCAAGTCTTTTTCGTCCAAAACCTCTACATTTAAATAATTCCGGACAACTTTCCTATAATATTCTGTGTTATCACTATGGTGCAGACGCTTGAACACCATATTATCCTTGTCTTCGTTGAAAAAACTGCAACGCGACTTCTTCACCAACCCACGAGCCCATTGATTGACTTTTTCCTTGGAAGCATAGGTATAGTCATGAACTGACTCATGCTTATAACATATAACCACATTGGGTTTACGGGCCAGATGATACACTTCAGAATAGACTATATTAATATCTTTTCCATACCTCCTATCAGTTGTATAGAAGTCAACACCATAGTTATGACGAGAACATTCCAGTTCCGAATTTACGAAGTGTTGAATTTGAATATAATCTTTTTTTCCAAAAAAATCCAACGTGTTGTCGTTGATAGTCGATATGATAGCATACGATGATGCCCTCTTTTGAACAAAGGAAGAGATGTTGCCAAAAAAGAAAAGTGAGAAAAAAAACAACCCTATCCAACAGTAAGACTCAACGCCTTCACGTATGCTGCGAATCCAGTTCCTACTGATGTATAGGTGGATAACGCTAAACAAAATTGGAATGATAAGATTTGGCACATCACTGCTTGCCATAGGCAACAAGTCGGCTTTCAGCCAGTACCACCTTATAACGCCCCACACTATACCCAACAATATGCCCGACAACATGACATAGGCAATTCCCTGGTAGATGGAGTATTTCTTTACTTTGCATTCTTCATCCATTGGCGTTTGTAACCGTGAAGATACAGACTTCTTGGATTTTTTAGGCTTCTTTGCGGTTTTAGTTTTCATCATATTGGAAAAAACAATAAATTATCTCCTTCGTTTTAGGATATTGCAAAGGTACGATGATTTTTGTAAAAACAATTCAAATTAATTGCATCTTTCAAAAAATGAGGTCATCAGCGCGTCTATCAACACGCAGAAAGCCACTAGTCAACAGATAAAAGGCATCTATACCCTTGACGGTCGTCCGGCTAAACCCCAAAGAAAAGGCCTGCTCATCATCAAGCAGGCCAATGGAGAAACTAAGAAGGTGAATATGTGATCCCGCAGGGATTCAAACCCTGGACCTTCAGAACCGGAATCTGACGCTCTATTCAGCTAAGCTACGGGACCTTCGTTGTTTTTCGGCTGCAAAAGTAATGAAAAAAAATGAAAGAATGAGCTTGACGAGAGACAAAGAATGGTTAAAAACAATTAATAATTGAAGGGCAACGACTCGTGGTTGAGAAGAAATGAGTAACTTTGCAGTCCGAAAAAACGACATAACAGCGTGAAAATTAAGGATGTTTTGAGCGCCCTTGAACAGTTCGCGCCCCTGCCGCTACAGGAGAGCTGGGATAATGCTGGCCTGCAGATTGGATTGACAGAGGCGGAGGTTTCAGGGGCATTATTGTGTCTTGACGTGACTGAAAAAGTGGTCGACGAGGCTGAACAGAAGGGATGTAACCTGGTGGTCAGTCACCATCCGTTGTTGTTCCGCGGACTGAAGCAGATAAGCAACCAGACCGATGTGGAGCGCGCCGTGTGGAAAGCCATACAGAAAGGCATAGCAATAGTCTCGATGCACACAAACATGGACAATGCCAAGGGTGGCGTAAACTACAAGATAGCAGAGCTCTTGGGACTGCAGAACATCAGGTTTGGCACCGACTGCGGCAAGGGCGACAACACGGCATCGGAAGCTGGCTCATGGGTAATGGGCGAGCTGACGGAGGCAATGGCTGCCGACGACTTCGTGATCAGCGTGAAGCGACAGATGGAGGCGGAGAGCGCCATGTGCAACGAGCTGCTCAGAAGGCCTATAAAGAAGGTGGCTATATGCGGAGGGGCTGGCGACTGCTTCCTTGACGAGGCAATAGCTGCTGGTGCCGACGCTTTCATAACGGGCGAGATGCACTACCACGTGTATTTCGGACATGAGCAGCAGCTGCAGATATGTGTGATAGGCCACTATGAAAGCGAACATTTCACTACAGAGCTGTTCCAAGACATAATAAACAGGGCGTGCCCTGAAGTGAGAACGGAGATAGCGGAGACAAACACGAATCCGATAATCTATCTCTAAAGAGACAATACGATTAAACGAATAAACGTTTAAACGAGGAAACGAGGAAACGAGGAAACGAGGAAACGAAAATAAAAACGATAATAAAAACGATAATAAAAAAACATTTTTTGAATTATGGCAAAGAAAGATCCCACAGACCTCTCAGTAGAGGAGAAGCTGAAGACCCTGTTCCAGCTTCAGACAGCCCTTTCGGCTATCGACGAGAAGAAGGCTCTCCGCGGTGAGCTGCCTCTCGAAGTAGAAGACCTTGACGCAGAAATCGAAGGTCTGACAACACGTATTGAGCGCATACAGAACGAGGTTAACGAGTTTGAGCGCGCCATCACGCAGAAGAAAGGCGAGATTGAGGATGCTCAGAACAGCGTGAGCCGTTACAAGCAGCAGCTGAACGATGTGAAGAACAATCGTGAGTATGACATGCTGAGCAAGGAGATTGAGTTCCAAGAGCTGGAGATTGAGCTCTGTAACAAGAAGATAAACGAGGCTCAGAGACATATAGCAGAGCGCAGCGAAGACCTCAAGAGCGCACAGGAGCTGCTGAACGAGAAGCAGGCAGACCTCGATGTTAAGCGCAACGAGCTGGACGAGATTATGGAAGAGACTCGCACAGAGGAGGAGGCGCTGAAGGAGAAAGCCAAGGAGCTGGAGGTAAAGATTGAGCCACGTCTGCTCACCGCTTTCAAGCGCATCCGCAAGAACGCTCGCAATGGTCTGGGCGTAGTTTACGTGCAGCGTGATGCATGTGGCGGCTGCTTCAACCAGATTCCACCTCAGCGTCAGCTCGACATCAAGATGCATAAGAAGATTATCGTATGCGAATATTGCGGACGTATCCTCATCGATCCAGAACTGGCTGGTGTAAAGGTTGACAAGCCAGCTGTAGCAGGCGAAGAGAAGAAGACTCGCAAGCGCTCAGGCGTTCGTAAGACTTCTACATCAAAGAAGTCGACAGACGCAAGCGATATGGAATAAGGTCTAGAGGTGAGAAGTAAGAGGTGAGAGGTGAGAGATTAGCTCTATCGCTCACCTCTTATTTTTATGCTTTAATCAAACTATCCTCTCACCTCTTACCTCTTACCTCTAACTTCTCACCTCTCACCTCTAACCTCTCACCTCTACTTAATCTTAGGCTTCAACTCGTCAGGAGAGTCTTTGGTGAACATGTTGACAGCAGGTGCCTGAAGCGAGAAGAAATGATGAATGGTTTCAGGCGCGAGCACCAATGATGGTTGGAAGTCGCTGCTCTGCATGTAGCTAAGGATGGCATGACGCATCTGGCGTGCCACAGGGCGCTGATCGAGATTGCTGCTTATGTCCATAGTGGTCATGAGGAGACGGCCCTTCCCTACCCTTGCCTCGATGAGCATGCCCAGCTTGCGAGACACATGCCAGGTGTCGATGGGCTGTATGGGCGACTGATAGTCGTGAGGCAGCTCCATGAGGTTCATTACCTGAGCCTTGTTGAGAAGCTCCCACCAGTTGAGGTTCGACCAGTCGTCAGTGGGGAATCCATGCTTGAACAGAGGATGCTGATTGTCGATATAGGCGCCAGTGGTGTGAGGCGGACGCATCTTAAACCACGACGTGTTCCAGAAGACTGGCAGATAGGTCTGCTTGACATCGCTGCCCAGAGTCACTCTGCCAGCAGCCGTGAGGAGCACAGTGCCACCCTTGCGAAGGGTTTTCTCAGCCTTGGCATCGAGGGTGTCGGAAATATAGATGTTGCCCTTGTCCATAGCCACATCGCCACTCTTAGGATAGACCCAGAACTCCCAGTGGTTCTGCATGCGTCCAGAGACATGAACTGCAAGGGTGAGCTTCATGGGACGTGTTATGGCGCTGAGGTCATAGTCAACAGTTCCCATGGGGAGATTCTTACCCACAGGCAGAGTGCCAGAATAAAGCAGGCCGTTCTTCAGGAGATACAGGCTGTCGTCGCTTATGCTGTAGGTAACGTTGACACCATCGATGTTAGCGCTGAAAGCATTATACATCTCTACAGGAACAGTGAGCTTCTCGTCGTTGGTATAGACGAACTTGGGGAAACGGGCCAGAGGAACGATGACGCCACAGAACTCACGCCAGTCCTTAGCCGACACATAGCCCTTCTCACGCCAGAAGACGTTGAGAACGCCTGTCAAAGCCGTGCCCTGACCACTATAGTCGTTGAGTCCCAAGAGCTGGAAGCCGGCATAGTCCTGTGTGCGCAGATTGCGCTCAATCT
This sequence comes from Prevotella sp. E13-27, assembly GCF_023217965.1. NCBI lineage: Bacteria > Pseudomonadati > Bacteroidota > Bacteroidia > Bacteroidales > Prevotellaceae > Prevotella > Prevotella sp. E13-27. Next base: position 1,303,575 of record NZ_JALPSC010000002.1, read on the forward strand.
CATACTTGTAGCAAAGGGTCTGAAGCTTTCCGCTTGACATGAGGAACTTATCAGCCTGCTGAGCCATTCCGTTGTCGCGTAACAGGTCGCGGAAGATCTCGAAATTATGGGCCTTGTAAACGCCTGTATACTGGCTTATCTCCTTAAAGTCGGGGAAGGCGCACCACTGGCCTTTCTCATGGGTGATAACAGGGGTGTTGTTTGGCTCCTGAGACTTGTAGTTACGAGGAAACTGAATGCCACTATAATAATCGTCATCAGACGACGGAGCACGCCTGTTCCACTCGTCAAGTCCGCGAGCACCACCCTTTACATGATACTCTGAACCTCCGTCCCATGCCCATCCGCCACCAACGGAAGCGCCTGCATAGATCTTCGTGGGGTCATATTTCTTCATCTCAGCCACCCACTTGTCGCAGTATCTCACCCAGTCGCCAGCAGGCTCGTTGCCAGCTGCCATCATGATGAACGATGGGTGATGGCCATAGGTATCGATGATGCGCTTCGACTCGTCAAGAAGATATTTGTCGATGGCCATGCCACGACTGAGCTTCACGCCATGATTAGGCCACGATGGACCCTCGGGCTGCAGATAGATGCCTACCCTGTCGGCAGCAGCGAAAGCGGCCTCAGGAGGGCAATAGCTATGGAAACGCACATGGTTGAGACCATACTCCTTGCACTTCAGGAAGATGCGCAGCCACTCGGCCTCGTCAGTGGGAGGAAAGCCTGTAAGGGGGAAACAGCAGTTCTCGACAGTGCCACGAAGGAAGAGTGGACGCCCATTGATGAGCAGTTGACGCCCATCTATGGAGATCTCACGCATGCCGAACATCGTCTCATAGACATCGTCGCCTGCCTCAATGGTGAGCTGATAAAGGTTTGGTGAGAACTCGTCCCACAGCTTCAGCATGCGACTAAGGTCAAACTCAAAACTCTCCTTGTTTCTCGAAGCCTCTCTTGCCATAACGGTCTTCAGCTCCTTAGTCTTACCACTGCCTACGGCCTTAATCGTAGCAATAACGTCATAGGTCTGCATAGGGAAGAAACGCACGCCATCAGTATGGTTCTCAAGATCTACATCGACACGGACTTTCTTATCGTGCAAATTAGGACGTATTCTGACGCTTTTGATGTTCAAATCGCGCCAGTGAGCCTGCAGTTCTATGCGACCTGTTATGCCGTTCCAGTTACCCTGAGTCTGATCAGTAACAGAATGCGAGTCCTGACCCACACAAACGTTCTCAATGCCGTTATACACACGGATACTGATATCGTTCTTGGAGCCAAACTTAATATACTTCGTGATATCGTAGAGATGAGGGGTAGAAAGACTCATGCAAGAGCCAACCTCGCGACCATTGACAAACACTTTTGTCTCAATGTGAGGACGCTCCAGAAACAGCTTTATACGCTGGTCTTTCAGCATTTTCGGAATGTAAACACGCTTATGATACCAAGCCGCACCCACGTAGTGATACTGGGGAGTGAGGAAGAAGGGGAACTTCATCTCGCCCTCCTTGCGATATTTCTCCATGTAGGGGTTGAAATAGTACGAGGAATCATAGAGAGAGCCTGTCCACTTGGTGTTCACGCTAACAGGATCGCCCTTACCATTGGTAAGCATTGAACCAGGAAGCATGACGTAGTCATTATACTCTGCGGGCTCTTTGCCTGACTCACAGTCGCCCTTAAAGAAATCCCACGCTCCAGATAATGATATTATCTGCTGTGCATCAACACTGCCGTATCCAGAAGACAGAAGAACGCTTACGAATGTTGTAAGGAAAAGGAAAAATATGATGATAAGAAATCGTTTCATTTCAGGATAATATATTTAGTATCGCCACTCCCTAACCCAAGCCTCTAAAGACCGAGAAAGAAGAATAGACGAAGTGGAGTTATTATTACAAAAATTCAGGGGCAAAATTATAAAATAATTTTGAACTCCAAAATAAATTATCAAGAAAACTAACAATAAAATCAAAAAACCAAGGATAATATCAAAAAAAATAGGTGGAACCGAGGGATGGTTCCACCAATAAAAAGTGATTCAAGACCTTTTCGTAATGCAGGATGAGAAAATCACTGCGCCTGATAATAGAGGTTTGGCTTTATAGCCAATGCAGGTTCTACTCTGCGGGCAAAGATATGAAAAACTTTCATATATTGTTCTTAAAAACAACGTTTTTTTGCATTTTTTAGCAGTTAAGCTCCAATTCCACAGGACAATGGTCGCTTCCAAGCACATCTGTATGTATCTTAGAATCAGCGACTTGAGCCATCAAACGATCTGACACGACGAAATAATCTATGCGCCACCCCACGTTCTTCTGACGTGCCTGGAAGCGATATGACCACCACGAATAGGTCTTACTGTCAGGATGGAGCGTGCGGAAAGTGTCTTTAAAGCCGCTCTCAAGCCATTTGCTGAACTTCTGGCGCTCATCGTCAGTAAAGCCTGGATTATTGTGATTGGTCTTAGGATTCTTAAGATCTATCTCCTCGTGAGCCACATTGAGGTCGCCACACACTATCACAGGCTTTTTGGCGTCAAGTTGCTGCAGATAACGCAGGAAATCATCCTCCCAACGCATGCGATAGTCAAGGCGCTTCAAACCATCCTGAGCATTGGGAACATAGACGTTTACAAGGTAAAAGTCGTTCATTTCCAGCGTAATAACGCGTCCTTCATGGTCGTGCTCATCGACTCCTATGCCATAGGTGACAGCCAGTGGTTTTTTGCGAGTAAAAATGGCTGTACCAGAATAGCCTTTCTTCTCTGCCGCATTCCAATAGCTCTCATAACCCTCAAAAGCTATGTCAAGCTGCCCTATTTGCATTTTTGTCTCCTGCAAACAGAAAAAATCTGCATCTAGCTGCTGAAAAATTTCAGAAAATCCCTTCCCAACACATGCCCTAAGGCCATTTACATTCCACGAAACAAATTTCATAGCAAAATATAGTTTTATTAGTCATTTGAAAGCAAAAAAAACAAGCACAAAAACTAAAAAAATTCAAGTTAGAGATATTTTATAAAAATATCGCACACTAAAAACGTCATTTTTTCTCAGGAACAAAGCTCTCCCAAGTCTGATCGTCATAAAACACTCGAATTTCAGTCACTCGGCGAGGTGTTTTGTCAAGATTTTTCATATTTTCGACATTCGATTCTGACCGTGTGTTTTTGACACTATTCTGATTATTGGATGGTCGAACGCCAGATTGAGGCATTTGTGACGAACTAGGATCGAAGTCAAAAATAAGACTACTTTCTCCTGATCTGGATGAATCGCCATTATATAATGTGTTAATCTCATCAGAAGTGGGGGAATCTGACTTTCCGTCATCATACATTGTTCCTTTTCCGAACATTAACCAGTCGGTACTGATGGAGGGTAGTTTCTTCTTTATGGCCTCAACGGTGTTGATGGTAGGCTTAGTGCGCTCAGTGAAAATTCCACTCAGAGTAGCTGGAGCAATTCCAACGAAGTCAGCGAACACCTGTTGAGTCATATGTTGAGACTCCATGATCTGCTTAATTCTGTCTTTCATCTTGCAATAAGTAAAAAATTAGGCCAAAAATGGCATTTTTCGTTCAATTCACAAAGGTAAACCAAAAAATTGATACAAACAATAAAATGTGAAATAATTTAAGTTTTTTATATTTTTAAATTCGTAAATAACAATTTACAATTCCATACTATAAATAAGCAAATAAAGGCTGTAATTTGCATTATTAAAATGTAAATTGCAATATTAGGCATAATATTTATTTTACTATTTTTACATAATTCATTGGTTATTAATAACTTATTAAGCACATTTAGAGTCCTAAACCCCTTAAAACGCCCAATATCATTATGTATATTTAAACTAAAGGCGCGATATTCTTTAACAAAATAACTCTAAACTTACTGGGTTTTAACAAGTTACACAATTAACAGCAAAGTTGTATGTATATCAATATAAAGACTTGAAGCAAAAATATTTTGATTTACATATACAAATTTAGACTTGTGATTTACATTTAAATATACAAATTTAGAGTATTAATATCCATAATACCTTTAGCGATTTAAATATTTAAAATTACGAATATCACATTTTTATATGTAAAAATTCTTTAACGCCAAATTTGAAAGGCGCAAAAATGCCAAAAATCGCCAAAACTTTAAAATTCTCGGCCAACTGTCAGGAAAATGAAAATACGCGAATTTTGAGGGTAGTTATTTTCGCTGGACTGCCCTATTCTACTCACTTTCGGGCAAAAAAAAGCACCCTTTCGGGCGCTAAATTTTAGAAATTCTAGAACGAGAAAAAGTGATTTTTTAGTGCAAAATGAAGAAAATCATCTCCTTCATCAGCTCTCCAGGAGGGGTATTTGGGTTATCCAATCCCTTACTTTTGGCATCTATTTCCCTAAATTTTGAAATTATCTGCATCACTTTCATTCCAGAATAATTTCGCATTCCGGACATATAATCTTTGGCAGCCCATGGTGATTTTAGTTCCAACCATTCTGCTACACCCTCTTGAGTTTTTTGGGGAGAATAATAAGCGAGCATCAAATTCTGGAAATAATTGAACATCATCGGGAGAAACGAGAAGATGCTTCCAGCTTTTGGATTTTTGTCAAAATAATTCATAATTTGGTTCGCCTTGAAAATATTTCTGTTAACAATGGCGTCCCTGAGCTCAAATCCATTAAAATCTTTGCTCACTCCAATCTGATCTTCCACCACCTGAGGTGTCACTCTCCTATCCTGTTCAGGCAAAGAAATCAAAACCTTGTCTAATTCGCTCACAAGACGGCTCAGATCGGCTCCAATGGCGTCGGCTATGAGTTGTGTCGATTTAGGGTCTATTGACGCGTTATTGCGCTTTAAATAGGCCTCTATGAAGGCAGGAAGGTCTCTATCGCGCAGTTTTGCGCTCTCAAAAAGCACTCCTGCCTGCTGAATAGCCTTCACAAAGTCGCGCTTACGGCCGTCAATTTTGCCATTTTTGTGACAAATAACGAGGACGGTTGTCTGGAGGGGCTGTTTTACGTACTTTTCCAGCGCCTCTGTATTCCTCAGGTTCTGTGCCTCTTTTACGATTACCACCTGGCGTTCTGCCATCATGGGATAGCGTCGGCATGTATCGGCAATCTGCGATGCAGTAACGTCGCTTCCAAAAAGCACCGTCTGGTTGAAGTCGCGCTCCTCAGGCTGAAGGGCGTGCTCAGCTATATAGTCTGCAATCTTATCAATATAGTAAGATTCCTCACCATGAAGATAATAGACTGGCTGATAATTGCCAGCTACCAAGTCTCGCATGATGCTCTCGTATGTCACAGCTTTCGATTCTGCCATTTCTATTTCTCTTGTTTTTCAGCTTTTGGGAAAGAATTTCCTTCTTTCATCAGGCGCAATGACTCTGTTATAGCAGGGTCATCGCTGTTAAGATATTCTATCCACTGCTGCTCGTCAAGAATGTTATAAATGATGCGACTGAAGAGATAGCGTTCTAACAGCTTGTAAGAACGCTGTATAAGCAGATTACGGCGTTTCAGGCCCTGCTTGTCGGCATAGTTGGCAAAGCGATCTACAATGCCTTGATGCTTCAGATATTTCTCCAGTGAAGGCACATCACCATAAGCAGACAGTTTCTGCCTGTTGTCATCAGTATAGTCATAGCAGAACTGGAGTATCAGTCCTGACATGCTTGCTTCTTTATAATAAGAGGTATAAGCTGTGGTGTCCTCGCCCACGAAGATGTCTGGCGTGATGCCACCTCCTCCATATACCACACGTCCATTGCTCGTGCGATATTCTGGTCCAGTGTGCTTTATGCTGTCCTGTGAGAAGAATTCGCCATGCTGATAGCGAATCATAAGATCCTCTTCATAGTTCTTGTCCTGCCCGCTAGTATAGGGTTTCTGTATGCAGCGTCCTGACGGCGTGTAATAGCGGGCTATCGTCAGGCGTATGATGGAGCCGTCGTTGAACTCGATTGGCTGCTGCACAAGTCCTTTACCAAACGAGCGACGGCCTATTATGGTGCCTCTGTCATTATCCTGTATAGCTCCAGAGAGAATCTCACTCGCAGAAGCCGAGCCTTCGTCGATAAGCACCACGAGAGGCATGTTCTGATAGCTTCCACGGCCATCAGAGCGATACTCCTGACGTGGCGAACGACGTCCTTCAGTATATACAATCAACTTGTTCTTTGGCAGGAATTCATTGGCTATCTGTACTGCCGAGCCGAGATAGCCTCCAGTATTGCCACGCAGGTCAATGACCAGGTTCTTGAAGTCCTCCTGAGACAGCTGTGCCAGAGCTATAAGCAGCTCAGGATAGGTATTCTCTCCGAAGTTCTTTATGCGAATGTAACCTGTCTCATCATCAAGCATATACGTTGCGTTGACGCTCTTCATTGGTATCTCTCCACGAGTTACGGTAAGCTGGCGCAGTTCTTTCTCGCCCCTGCGCAGGATGCCCAGCTTCACCTTCGTGTCCTTGACACCTTTCAGGGCATGCATGGCATACTCATTAGTAAGAATACTACCCACAAACGAGGAGTCGTCAACTTCCACGATCTTGTCGCCAGCCAACACTCCTGCCCGTTCTGCAGGGCCATTCTTTATCACATTTTGTACACGGAGCGTATCCTTACGGATTACGAACTCTATTCCTACTCCTGAAAACGAGCCTTTCAGATCGTCTTCTGCCATCTGACGATCTTTAGCTGAAATATATACAGAATGTGGATCAAGCTCAGACAGCAGCAAAGGCATGGCCTTTTCTACGAGGTCAGAAACATCGACTGTGTCCACATACTGGTCATCGACAATATGCAGAAGATTGTTCAGCTTGTTTGTTCCAGAGTTTATTATACTTAATCGGTTGCCTCCGAAATGGTTCGCATAGAAAGTGCCGATAAATATGCCTATCACAACACTCAAGGCGAGCCAAAGAGGCGAAAAGCGGTTATTATTGTTCATTTCTGAAGTTCAATCTAAAGTTCAAGATACACAACCTCTATTCCTGCACGTTCCAACAGCTCTATGCCGTCCATAAGACGATATTTCTCGCCATAGACGACACGTTTTATGCCTGCCTGGATTATCAGCTTTGCACACTCTATGCAGGGCGATGCCGTGATATAGATGGTTGCTCCGTCGCTATTGTTATTGCTTCTGGCAAGCTTTGTAATGGCGTTTGCCTCAGCATGCAGCACATAAGGCTTTGACACGTTGTTTTCGTCTTCACATATATTCTCAAAGCCTGTTGGAGTGCCATTGTAGCCGTCACTGATAATCATCTTGTTTTTCACTACCAGTGCGCCTACTTGACGACGCTGGCAATATGAGTTTTCAGCCCATATGCGTGCCATTCGCAGATAGCGCTCATCCAGTTTATGTTGTTTATCTTCCATAAGTGCAGTATAGTGGGTTTTTGTTCAACTTGCAAAAATAGGCATTTAAATTCAAATCACCAATTTTTTTGAAGAAAAATGCCTCTTCTACACTCAAAAACCGACTTTCACTCAATGGATTACATTACTTGCGCCTCTTTATGCCGTTTCTCCTAAGCAGTGCATCAATGGTAGGCTCACCACCACGGAAACGCTTATAGAGCGTCATGGGGTGCTCTGTACCGCCCTTTGAAAGTATGTTATCACGGAACGACTGAGCCGTCTTCTGGTCGAATATGCCATGTTTCTTGAATACAGAGAATGCATCGGCATCGAGCACCTCTGCCCACTTATAGCTATAGTAGCCTGCTGCATAGCCGCCTGCCATGATATGAGAGAACTGCACGGTCATGCAGGTATCAGTAAGCTGTTTTCCAAGTATAGCCTTCTTCCACGCTTCTTTCTCGAAGGGTATGACGTCGGCTGTAAACTCCTGACGCTGAGTGTAATAAGCCATATCAAGGAGTCCGAAGCTGACCTGACGCAGACATGCCGTTGCACACATGAAGTTACGGCTCTTGACTATACGGTCTATGAGCTCATCAGGAAGAGGCTCGCCTGTCTCATAGTGAAAAGCGAAGGTGCGCAGGAACTCTTTCTCAATAGAGAAATTCTCCATGAACTGCGAAGGAAGCTCCACAAAGTCCCACCACACGTTAGTTCCGCTAAGACTCTCAAAACGCGTATTAGCAAACATGCCGTGAAGAGAGTGGCCAAACTCGTGAAGGAAGGTCTCCACCTCGCCAAGCGTCAGCAGAGCAGGCTTCTCAGCAGTTGGTTTTGTGAGGTTCATCACAACAGACACATGAGGACGCACATTCTCACCCTTCTTGTCAATGAACTGTCCCTGATACTCCGTCATCCATGCACCACCCTGCTTGCCTTTACGAGGATGGAAATCGGCATAGAACACAGCAAGATAGGAGCCATCGCGATCGAACACTTCGTAAGCCTTTACATCAGGATGATATACAGGTATGTCTTTGTTTTCCTTAAACGTGATGCCATAAAGACGGTTGGCAAGACCAAACACTCCTTCGATGACCTTAGACAGCTCGAAATATGGGCGCAGCATCTCTGCGTCAATGTTATATTTCTTCAGCTGCAGTTTGTGGGAATAGAATGATGTATCCCAAGGCATGAGAGATGTTTCTTTCTCTTTTGAATTGCCTTTTGTAAAAGAGCTCGGCAGACTCTTTTTTATCTCTGCCAGTTCCTTCTCTGCTGTTGGCTTATATGCATCAATAAGGTCGTAGAGCAACTTATAAACACTCTTCACATTGCTTGCCATGCGATTCACCAGCACATAGTCTGCATAGGTCTTATAGCCCAACAACTGAGCAATCTCACGACGCAGGTTCACAAGTCGCTTGCAGATATCTATGTTGTTCTCGCTGTTGGCATGTGTGCAGAGCGTGTTACGAGCCATGTACATCTGCTCACGCAAATCGCGCTGGGTGCTATAAGTCATGAAAGGCGAATAAGAAGGATAGTCAAGGGTAAACACCCACCCCTCTTTCTCCTGCTCCTTAGCAGTCTGGGCAGCAGCATCGATGGCTGTCTGTGGCAGTCCGTCAAGCTGTTTCTCATCAGTAACATGCAGTGTGAAGGCCTTTGTCTCTTTCAGCAGGTTCTGAGAGAACTGTAGCGACAACATAGAAGCCTCTTCAGTCAGCTTGCGCAATTTGTCCTTGTCTTCAGGAGAGAGCAGAGCACCACTACGCACAAAGCCCTGATAGGTCTTCTCAAGGAGCATCTTCTCCTCTGGCGTGAGCTTACGATGATGGCGATGAACATACTTTATTCGTTCAAACAGTCGCTCGTTCAGTCTCACGTCGTTAGCATGCTGTGTCAGGATGGGCTGCATCTTCTGTGCCAAGGCATCCATCTCGTCGTTAGTCTCTGCCGACAGCAGATTGAAGAACACCGTTGACACACGCTCCAAGAGGTCGTAATAGCCTTCTGTATCATCATCCTTGTCTATGATGGTGTTATCAAAAGTGGGCTTTGCAGGATTGTTGATAGTCTTGTCTATCTGCTCATTATCACGACGTATGCCTTCCATGAACGCCTCTTCATAGTCTTCGAGACGAATCTTGTCAAACGGCACTGTGTCATGGGGAGTGTTATATTGTTCAAAAAACGGATTGACTCTTTTCTCTGTCTGCGTGTTATTATCCATTGTTACAGGGGTTATTTATTTGTTTTGAGTGCAAAGGTACTATTATGCGAGCAAAAATCCAAATAATTTTTCTATTTCAATGTTTTTTCGTACTTTTGCAAGCAAAAGCAAGATAATACGAAGAAATGACAAGAAAGAAAAAACCATTACCCATACTTGAGAATGTAACGATAGAGGCAGTTGCTGCCGAGGGCAAGAGTCTGTTCCATTGGGACGAGCTGGTAGTGTTTGTACCATTCTGTGTGCCTGGCGACATCTGCGACATTCAGATACGTCGCAAGAAGCACTCGTTTGCCGAGGGCGAAGTAGTTCGTTTTGTAAAGAAAAGTGACAAGCGTGCTGAACCATTCTGCAAACACTTCGGCGCCTGTGGAGGATGTAAGTGGCAGAACCTGCCATATGAAGAACAGCTGAAGTTCAAGCAGCAGCAGGTGTATGATCAGCTTCACCGCATAGGCAAGATTGAGCTTCCTGAGTTCCGTCCTATCCTCGGCTCAGTAAAGACACAAGAGTATCGCAACAAGCTCGATTACGGATGTGCCAACAAGCGCTATCTCACAAAAGACGAGATAGCCTCATTGCCTAATGACGAGAGCCAGAGCTTGAAAAATGCTCCTGCCATAGGCTTCCATATCACTGGTGCCTTCGATAAGATTCTTCCCATTGAGAAGTGCTGGCTCATGGACGACCTGCACAACAAGATTCGCAACGAGGTACGCGACTATGCAATAGAGAAAGGGCTCTCGTTCTTCGACCTTAGAGAGCAGACAGGACTTTTGCGCGACGTTATCATACGCAACTCTGCCTCTGGCGAATGGATGGTGATAGTGCAGTTCCACTTAGAAGCCTCCCCCAACCCCTCCGAAGGAAGGGAGAGCCGTTGGGATAGCCACGACGGAAAACAAGCTCTTGATTTACTGCAGCACATTGCCGACACATTCCCACAGATAACCTCCCTACTCTATCTCGACAACCAGAAGTGCAACGACACTATAGGCGATCAGGAGATTATCACTTTCAAGGGCACAGACCATATCTTCGAACTCATGGAAGACCTGCGCTTCAAGGTTGGTCCTAAATCGTTCTATCAGACTAACACTGAACAGGCATATCATCTGTACAGCGTAGCCCGAGAGTTTGCATTTGCCCCAATAGAAGGCGCAGAAATGCCAAGTTCTCCATTGGTCTATGATCTATATACTGGCACTGGAACGATAGCCAACTTCGTGGCTCGAAAGGCTCGTCAGGTCATTGGCATAGAATACGTTCCTGAAGCCATAGAGGATGCTAAGATCAACTCACAGGTGAACAATATTGACAACACGCTCTTCTATGCTGGCGACATGAAGGACATACTCACAGACGACTTCATTTCACGCCACGGACGTCCTGATGTCATCATCACCGATCCTCCACGTGCAGGCATGCATCCCGATGTGATAAAGACCATACTCAATGCTGCCCCACAGCGCATTGTCTATGTAAGCTGTAATCCTGCCACACAGGCGCGCGATCTTCACGACCTTGACACGCTCTATCGCGTAGTGGCTGTTCAGCCCGTTGACATGTTCCCACACACTCCTCATGTGGAAAATGTTGTATTATTAGAGAAAAAATTTTGACGTTTAAACACATAGTTGTATATTTGCAGTCAGATTATACCAATTAAAACAAAAACATTATAATCATGCTAACACAACAAGACCTGAAACAGATTGCTCAGCGTGGCATCACGGAAGAGCAGATTAAGACACAGTTAAAACAGTTTGAGACAGGTTTCCCATTCCTGAAGTTAGAAGCTGCAGCAAGCGTAGGCAACGGCATCGTTGCCCCCAACGAGCAGCAGCGCAAAGACTATGTAGCAGCATGGGAAGCATACAAGGCAGAAGGTCGCCGCGTGGTGAAGTTCGTGCCTGCCTCAGGTGCTGCAAGCCGCATGTTCAAGAACATGTTCGCCTTTGTCGATGCCGACTATGACGTTCCAACAACCGACTTCGAGAAGAAGTATTTCAATGACATTGAGAAGTTCGCCTTCTACGATGCTCTCGACGCTGTATGCCGCAAGAACGAAGGCATGGGCATCAAGGAGCTTATGGCTGCAGGCAAATACAAGGCTGTGGCTGCCAACATGCTGAAGAAGGAAGGACTGAACTATGGTCAGCTGCCAAAGGGCATGCTGCTGTTCCACAAATATGCTGAGGGTGCACGCACACCAATGGAAGAGCATCTTGTAGAAGGCGCACTCTATGCTGCCAGCAATGGTGAGGCTCACGTACACTTCACCGTGTCTCACGAGCATATTGAATTCTTCAAGCAGAAGGTAGCAGAGAAGGCCGACGGATTTGCAAAGAAATATGGCATCAAGTATGACATCACCTTCTCTGAGCAGAAGCCATCTACAGACACCGTTGCTGCAAATCCTGACAATACGCCTTTCCGCGAGGCTGACGGCTCTCTGCTGTTCCGTCCTGGTGGTCACGGAGCACTTATCGAGAACCTCAATGAGATTGAGGCTGACGTCATATTCATTAAGAACATCGACAACGTTGTGCCTGATCGCTTGAAGCCAGAGACAGTAGAATGGAAGCAGATCATAGCTGGCGTGCTCGTCACTCTGCAGAAGCAGGCCTTTGAGTATCTGCGTCAGTTGGATAACAACCCATCAGACGCCCAAATCGCCCGAATCGCCCAGTTCGTAGAGAAAAACCTCTGCACCAATCCTAAGAATCAGAAGGTCGATGCCGACTATCTTCGTCGCAAGCTGAATCGCCCAATGCGCGTATGCGGAGTCGTGAAGAATGTAGGCGAGCCTGGCGGAGGTCCATTCCTCACATACAATCAGGACGGAACTGTAAGCCTGCAGATTCTTGAGAGCTCACAGATTGACACCAATAACGCTGAATACATGAAGATGTTCACACAGGGCACACACTTCAACCCCGTTGACCTCGTATGCGCTGTGAAAGACTACAAGGGACAGCCATTCAACCTGCCTGACTTCATAGACAAGACCACAGGCTTCATCTCTTCTAAGTCGAAGAGTGGCAAGGAGCTGAAGGCTCTTGAATTGCCAGGCCTCTGGAATGGTGCCATGAGCGACTGGTCAACAATCTTCGTTGAAGTGCCCCTCGGCACCTTCAATCCAGTGAAGACTGTCAACGACCTGCTCCGCGAACAACATCAGTAAGATACAAACAAAAAGAAAGGCTCTCGCAACGTTGTGAGAGCCTTTTTTTATATTATTTTAGCTTGCCTACATTCCAGGACGGCGTATAGTCAGCCTTATGGCTTCTTCGTGTTCTTTTGCAAATGTTTCTGCATCGGAAACCACACAGGCAAGATAGCCACCACCACCGGCGCCTGGCATCTTGTATGCCATCACGAGTTTTTCATATTTTTCTATGTACGAAGGCACGCTGCCCTGAATCATGGCAGGGAACATAGCCACCTGTGCTTCAAACGAAGCCTTGTATGCTGACGCGAAACGCTCAAGGTCGCGAGCCAGAATAGCGTTCCAACAGTCATCAGCGGCCTTTGCCAGAGCCTTCACCTTTGGCTCAGTGATATCCTTACCCTCTACAACAGAGCATCCTGCCTTACGCGGCTCCATGGGAATCATAACCAAATGGTTCTCCAACCATGACAGCACGCCATCATCATAGCATGTCTCAATCTTCTCAGGCCAGAAACGGTTGTTATACCAATGTCTGCACAGTCCTGGCACACAGATGCCTATAGAGTCTTGCGCCCCACTGATTATTCCATCGCTACGCTCAGGGTCGTTCTCAAAGCAGAACACCAGCTTTGCCAGCATCTCTGGGTCCATGTTTGGCAACTGATAGGGCCATATCTTCTTTATCATATTGCGCGTTGATGTAGAAAGGCCACATCTGTCACGCACTTCAAATGTAGGCTCCAACGATATTGTTATAGCCCATCCTGGCGCATAACAGCTAACATAAGGCTGGTCAATCCATGTGCCAGCAAGATCCAATCTGGTAGGTATCTGACTTTCAGTCTTCTTAAGGTCAGTACTGCTACGCGCCTTCAGTCCCTCCTGGGGCACACGCTGCAACACTACATACTCAATGCCGTGCTCCTCGCAGAACCTTCTTTTCTCGTCATTGCCACCATCTTCGTTTACCACCAAGATGTCTGGCTTCAGCGCCTCAACAGTAGGCACAAAGTCCATGATGCCGCTTCCAGCATTGATAAACGCATCTTTCACATATCTGATGCTCTTTACCATGAACAGACGCTCTTGCTCGCTATAAACTGTTTTATGGTGCTTGTATTCAAGGATTGTTGCATCTGATCCTATTCCTACATACAGGTCGCCATATTCAGCAGCCTGACGAAAGAACTCCACATGACCACTATGCAGCAAATCATAGCATCCACTAACAAAGACTTTCTTCATAATATGTTTTCTTTCGTCAATTATGAAAGAAGGCTCTCTGCCAGCTTTTCAAGACTTGCCTCATCTTCCTTCTTCATACGAGAGCGGATGGTGACCATAGGCTCCACTATTTCACAGTCCTTCATGGCCTCTATCATGCCTCTCATCACCTTACCAGCTACTGGAGCCCAGCTGCCATTTTCAATGATACCGAACTTGCGCTTCTGGTAGTTCTTTATTTGCAGATGATACAGGAAGTCGTGCATCACTGGGAACACACCAGCATCATAGCTCGAGGCTGCTACAACGACTGTGGGATAGCGGAAGGCATCCTCGATGACCTCGGCCATATCCTCGCGACTTAAGTCGCTGACAACGACCTTCTTAGCGCCCTTCTCGCGGAGTATCTCGCCCAGGCGCTCAGCAGCCTTAGCCGTACCACCATGAATGCTGGCGTAGGCTATCAAGATACCCTCGCTCTCGGGCTCGTATTTGCTCCATGTGTCGTAGAGTTTCACGGCGTTAGCAAGAGCCTCTCCCTTCAACACAGGACCATGCAGCGGACAGATAGCCTGCACATCCAGAGCTGCCATCTTTTTCACAACGCCCTGCACCTGCACGCCATATTTTCCACAGATGTTAAAGTAATAACGACGAGCCTCGCAAGCCCAGTCATCAGTCTCATGCACTAATGCGCCAAACTTACCAAAGCCATCAGCCGAGAACAGCACCTTGTCCGTAGTATCATAGCTCATTATAACCTCTGGCCAGTGAATCATAGCTGCACCAATAAACTGGAGTGTATGCTTACCTAATGCGAGGGTATCGCCCTCTTTCACGGTAACCACTCGTCCTGTAAAATCTACTCCCTCAAAGAAGTTGGCCAGCATTTTCACGGCCTGAGCGCTGCAAACCAACTGAAGGTTGGGATACGTCTCCAGCATCCAAGCGATGAGTGCTGAGTGGTCAGGCTCCATGTGGTGAGCCACAAGATAGTCAGGCTGACGGCCATTCAGAGCAGCAGTAAGGTTTGCTTTCCACTCCTCACCCTTACGGGCATCAGCAGTATCCAGCACCGCTATCTTCTCATCGTCTATGAGATACGAGTTATAACTCATGCCCTCGGGCACCACATACTGACTCTCAAACAAATCGATGTCGAGGTCATCCACACCGATATACTTAATTGTATCGCTAATCATATTCATAGTTTCATAATGTTTCTGGCGTGCAAATTTACTGATAAGAATTGAAATATGCAAATATTACATGCTGAAAGGAGAAAAATTGCTTTTCTCAGATGATTATCGGAAAAGAATCATTAAATTTGCAGTCTAAACATCAAACAAAAAAAGAATCTATAATGAAAACAAAGCATGTACAGTATCAGACTCACGGTACCTGTTCACAGTTGATAGACGTAACAGCCGATGAGCACGACGTTATCCAGCAGGTATTCTTTCTTGGCGGATGCAATGGCAATCTGCAAGGTATCAGTCAGTTGGTAAGAGGTCAGAAGATTGACGATGTCATTCCTCGCTTGAACGGCATCCGCTGTGGCAGTAAGGGCACCTCATGCCCTGACCAGTTGTGTCGCGCCCTCGAACAGTTGAAGCAGGCTCCTGCAAAAGACGAATGATGATAGGACTATGGCAAGCAATACCGATTTTGTACAATACATCGCCGACCAGTGTAGTGGCGCAGGCGAGATTATTGTGAAAAAGATGTTTGGCGACTACGGCATCTATTGTGACGGAAAGATCTTCGGACTCATCTGTGACGACTGTTTCTATCTAAAGCCCACAGAGGCCGTCCGTCCCTTACTCCGTGTCATAGATATGCGTCCGCCCTACGATGGTGCCAAAGACTACTTTTATATTGCCGATGTCGATGACTGCGACTACCTCTCTCACATAGTCCGTGAAACCTGTAAGGTCCTGCCTGAGCCGAAGCCGAAAAAGAAAAAGTAACGAAATCTCAATTATTCCTTTCCATCGAGATATTCAAATTCCACATAATCTTCCGTTGGATTAAAGTCCAAAGTCGTGGGATCCACATCCTCATCAACAACTCCCCAATTGGGGAATGTTTTGTTCCCTTCTTGGGAATAATTGACAATTGGTAAGAACAAGTGTTGCATTATTGACAAAAAATGTCATTATCGATTAATTCTCAACTCATGACGTTTCCTGATTTTTATTGACTGTCATTGAAAAATCTCTCATCCCTCCCGTCGAATGACTAAAAACCTATTGAATAAAGGGATTGCGCGTTTTTCACCCCTCCCTTCATCCCTCCCATCATCCCTCCCATCATCCCTCCCATACCTCTCCAATTTCTCCTCCCATCGTTCCCCTAAAGAATGGTTTAACAATTGGAAAAAAATATGGAATTATTATAATGAAAAACTTGCAGAATCGAGATTATTTTTGTACCTTTGCATCATTGAGAAACACGCTATGAAAAGCGCAAAAACAAACTATTTTATTTATTGAAAAACCACATTTATGGAAAAAAACATTACTACAACTGGTGAGGCACTTGCTGCTTCACAGGAGGCAACTCTCGTCATCGAGCAGTTCCTCAACGAGAACTATCGTTTCCGCAGAAACATTCTGAACGGAAAGGTTGAATTTGCGATTCTGCCCAAGGAAACTGGGGCAAATTTCTCTGGTGCCTCTGATGAGGCTGAGTTAATTTACAGGCCGTTGACACAGGCAGCCCTGAACAGCATCGTGATTCGTGCCAAGCGCGAACAGGTGATGGAAAAGGGTAACCCCAAGGCTGAGATAACGGAGTATGTGCAGTCGGAGGAGATTCCTGAACACAATCCTGTTCAGGACTTTCTTAACAACTTGCCAAAATGGGACGGACAGAACCACATAGCACGCATCTTCGCTCGCATTCCAGGCATCACGTCAGAACAGATGAACTACCTGACCATCTGGCTGCGCTCTGCTGTGGCCCACTGGATGCAGATGGACATGCTTCACGGCAACGAGTGCGTACCTACGCTAATCGGTTCACAGGGCTGTGGCAAGACCACCTTCGTGCGCCGTTTGCTGCCTCAGCACTTGCGTCAGTACTATCTGGACCACCTGAACCTCTCTAACAAGTTTGACAAGGAGATGGCGCTGACAAACAATCTGCTGGTAAACCTCGATGAGCTCGATGCCATCCGTCCTTCTCAGCAGTCATCTCTGAAGCAGACGCTAAGCGTGAGCAAGGTTAACGGACGCCCCATCTTCGGGCGTGCCCAGGAGGACCGCACACGCTTTGCCTCGTTTGTGGCAACCACCAACAATCGTCATCCGCTGAAGGATGCCACAGGCTCGCGTCGCTATATCTGCATCCTGATTCCTGATGGACAGCTGATTGACAACACGGGAGATATAGACTATGGTCAGCTCTATGCACAGGTGATATTCGAACTGCTGGAGCAGAAAGCGCCCTACTGGTTCAACAACGACGAGGTAGCTCGCATCCAGCAACTTAATCAGGACTACATAGAGAAGAAAGACCTGGGCGAGATGTTTGTGGCCTGCTTCCGGCAGCCTCATGAGGGCGAGATGGTGAAGACGATGAACTGTGGCGAGATAATCAACATCATGCAAAAGGACTACCCTACTCTTCAGAACACCTTTAGCAACAAAATCAGGCTTGGAAAGGCCATCTCGGCTCTTGGTTTCAAGCACAAGGAACATTCCCACGTGGCCTATTACGATGTAATACCCATGAAAGCTGCATGAGGTGTGACGGGAGGGTTATGGGAGGGATGAAGGGAGGGATGAAGGGAGGGGTGAAAAACGCGCAATCCCTTTATTCAAAAGGCTTTTAGTCACACGACGGGAGGGATGAGAGATTTTTCAATGACAGTCAATAAAAATCAGGAAACGTCATGAATTGAGAATTGAAAATTGAAAATTACTATGGAAAACAAAGAACTGAAAGCAAAAGACATACCTTGGGGTTATGCCCTGTGTTTCAACGATGGTTGCAACCGCAAGGATAACTGTATGCACTATCACGCCAGGCTGTTGACTGCTCAGCAGGAACAGTTCACTGGTCAGGCAGTATATCCCACCGCCTGGCAGAATGGCGAGTGCCGCTGCTACTGCGAGAAGAAGCTGGTACGAAAGGCTTGGGGATTCAGTCATCTGTATGACAATGTGCCTAAACAAAAGATAGCGGAGGCTCGTAAATGCGTGCGCTCATACTTTAGCGCAGGCATGGGCCCCTACTATCGTGTTCATCATGGCGAGAACATGCTCACGCCCAAGCAACAGGACGACATCATGCAAATCCTCGCCCGCTTCGGCAGTACCGATGGCATCCGCTTCGACCACTACGAAACAGACTGGGCCTTCGAATGACAGATCATTCCCAACCCTTAAACTCAAAGCGAGCTACTGTTCATCAGCGGCTCGCTTTGTGCTATTCTTTTTTACTATAAGTTCTGTTCTTATTGCCTCCATGTGGTTCTAAGTAGCCATACTCAGTAAGCTGGCGCAGATACCGTTTGGCCGTAGTAGAATTAAAACCAAAGTTACTGACTATTTGTTCTGTGGTAAGTTCGTCCTTATCAGCCACAAATTCCAGAATATCGACCAGTTTCTCTGCCAAAGAAGGCTTTATCGACCATTTATCGACCATTTTCTTCTGCAAATCCTGTTTATCGACCATTTTCTCACTAGTGGATTCAATATAATGGTCGATATCTGCTCTGATATACCCAGTTCCTTATGTTGCTGGAGTAATTGTAACAATATATCTTTATCTCCTTTTGTCATATTTTGTTTGCAAAGATACACCTTTTTTTATTAATATCGTATGCAAAAAACGAAAATGTTACGTTCCCAAGAATAGTTTATTTTCATCGTCCCTCTTTCTGATGACACGGTGCTTGTCCCTAATGACAATATACGTGTCAGCGGAACTGTCCCTTCTATATCACCTGTGGCAACTTTCTGCATCAAAATTTGGAAGTCTCAGAAATTGTTTGTATCTTTGCCTGCAAGAAGAACGATTACTATGGACAAGAAGATCATTGAAAACATCAAAAAGACACTTGACGCGAATCTGCCCAAGCAGGCTACGGCAATGCTTTATGGTTCGCAAGCTCGCGGTGATGCCCGTCAGGAATCGGATTGGGACATACTGATAGTTCTCGACAAAGACAGGCTGACCCCTGAGGATTACGACACCATTACCTATCCACTGACCAAACTCGGTTGGGATATGGGTGCCGAAATCAACCCCATCATGTATACCAAGAAAGAATGGGAGGCCAGCCGTATCACTCCGTTCTATCACAACGTAATAGAAGATGCCATTGCCCTATGAGTTTGAATGATGAAGAGAGAAAAACTTTGGTAAAGCTCCAGATGGAAAAAGCCAACCGCTTTTTAGATCAGGCGGAAATGGTGAGAGGTTTGCAACAGTGGGATTTGGCTGCGAACCGCTACTATTATGCGTGTTTCCATGCTGTTCAGGGCTTGTTTATTCATCATGGACTGGCTAGTAAGAGGCATACCGGTATGTTGAGCCAGTTCGGACTACACTTCATCAAAACAGGTATTATAGAAGATAGACTGGGTGGGTTTCTAACCCGAATGGAGCAACTGAGAGAAAAGGGAGATTACAACTGTTTCTTTTCAATCAACGAAGAAGAACTGAGCACAATCGTGGAACCTGCCTATGAGTTAGTTAAGGTAATAGCTGAGCTAATTCAGCAATAAGATAAATGTTGAACCCTTAAAACCACAGATGCCTATGGGCAAAGAATGAAATAACTGAAAATAAGGACATATAGGATGAATATCCACTTTTAGATTCTTGTTTCTGAAAATCGGCAAAATTGACAGAATGTAGCAAGGACTGAAGTAGGAGTTCACGCCGTTCGGCGTGGGCATTTACTCGTTTAAGCTACATAGGTGTTTGCCGATACCTCAGAAACGTAGACGAAGTAAATTGTCCACGTTTTCTTTTTGTGTGTATTGAAATAACCTAAAACTATATGATTATGAAGAAACAACTGCTTTTACTTGTTGTATTGATATTACCATTGATAGCAAGTGCAGATGCTGTTGAAATCAATGGCATCTATTACAATCTATATACTGATTTTAATGTTGCAGAAGTAACGAGTAATCCTAATAAATATACGGGGAGTATAGTTATTCCGGAGTCTGTTAATTATAATAATGTTACTTATAGCGTTATGAGTATAGGTAATGAAGCATTCGATAATTGTTCTGATCTTACCTCTATCACTATTGGTAGTAGTGTGACGAGCATTGGCAATCAGGCTTTCGACGGCTGCTCTAAGCTTACCTCCATCAAGATCCCCAACAGTGTGACGACCATCGGCGATGCAGCTT
Organism: Prevotella sp. E13-27; assembly: GCF_023217965.1. Classification (NCBI taxonomy): domain Bacteria; kingdom Pseudomonadati; phylum Bacteroidota; class Bacteroidia; order Bacteroidales; family Prevotellaceae; genus Prevotella; species Prevotella sp. E13-27. The sequence continues at coordinate 1,323,997 of NZ_JALPSC010000002.1, forward strand.
TCAATGAATGCTTTGGACTTTATTCTATAAAGGTTGAAGCTGGTAATGCTATATACGATTCTCGCGATAACTGCAATGCTATTATAGAAACGGCAAGTAACACATTACTATACGGTTGTAAAAATACGCGTATACTCAGTAGTGTAACAAGTATTGGTGATCGAGCTTTCTATTTTTGTAGAGGTCTCACCACGGTCATCATCCCCAATAGTGTGAAGAGTATTGGAGAAAGTGCATTTAATTGCTGCTTTGGCCTCAAAACAATCACCATAGGCAACAGCGTGACAAGTATAGGAGATGATGCTTTCTTTTATTGCTATAACCTTACTTCTGTCATCATCCCCAATAGTGTGAAAAGCATAGGCAAAAATGCTTTCGCTAAATGCTCTAGACTTAACGCCGTCACTATCGGGAATAGTGTGACGAGTATTGGTAGTTTTGCTTTCGATGATTGTACTGACCTTATGTCTGTCACTATCGGCAATAGTGTGACGACTATTGGCAGTTATGCTTTTAGTAATTGTCCTCACCTGACCTCCATTACCATCCCCAACAGCGTGAAGAGTATTGGCTATCATGCTTTCGATGGTTGTACTTTCCTTAAGTCCGTTTTAATTAGCAGCGGCGTAACAAGTCTTGGATATAATTCTTTCGATGGAGTAGATATCCCCATCATTATTTCGCTTATAGAGAATCCATTTGGAATATATGGTAAAGGATCAAGTAAAAGAGTCTTTACATTTGGCACATTCGATTATGCTACGCTGTATGTACCCAATGGTACTATTGATAAATATAAGGCAACAGAGGGTTGGATGGACTTTGTTCATATTGAGGAAGGTAATCCCACTGGAATCAATGATGTTGAGAATGCCCAAAACAGTAACACCACTATTTACGACATGAATGGTGTTCACCTGCCAGAGACCAGAAAAGGTATTAATATCGTAAATGGCAAGAAGGTGATAGTTAAATAGTACGTACTTAGAGGTGAGTGACATTACGATATTTGAAGAGAGTTTCAAGAAGGAAGAAAAGGAGTAAACAAATCAATTAAAAATAATTTAGTTATGAAACATGTACGTTTTGAACCATGGAAAGGTGAAAATTACCTGACGAGTGGTTTTAATGGGAAAAAGGTTCTGGTTATTGGAGAAAGTTTTTACTGCTCAGAGGAAGAAGCAGTCCCCACTTTGACTAAAAAAGTAATAACTGACTATCTTGCAATCAGGAATGGTGAGTTTTGCGAAAATAAAGGTGAATGGACTAACACATATTTGAAATTCGAACGTTCCCTTGAAGGTAAAGAGACTTACCCAGAAGATAGTCAGAGGATATGGAATTCCATAGCTTTCTATAATTATCTTCAAGTTCCAATGTCTGGAGCCAGAGAATCAGGTTCTGCAATCGACTACAAAAATGCAGAGAATGCATTTTTTGAAGTAATTAATGATTTGCAGCCAGACTTAATCATCGTATGGGGAGTTGGTAAGTTATTTAACAATTTGCCAGAGGACAGATGGACATGGGGTGATCTGTTGAAAGTAGATGGATGGGAAATTAAAAACGGTTATTATCAATTGGAAAATGATAAACAAGTTCGCTGTATTGCCGTATATCATCCATCTACTGGTTATCAATGGGATTGGTGGCATAAAGTGATAAAGGGTGAATTATAATAAAAGAAATCAAGAATGTCTTTTATTGATTGATACGAAGAAGCATAGAATCGGGATTGGAGAATCACAGGGACAGGTTTTGAAGTGAACCCAGAAAGTTGGACACAACTGAAAGGTTCAAATGAAAAAGGAATTTAGTTTAGAAGAAAAGATGTCCGCAATTGGGTTAGTATTCCTGGTGACACGGTGCCTGTCCCTGATGACAACTGTCAGGAATGCCACAATAAAAATTTGAAAGAATTGACGCATCATCAATTCTTTCAAATAATAAGTCTATATGTTCTTCGTTATTTCCAGACTGCATTGTACTTTCGTGACACTTTTTCTGAACGAAGAACACTTTCTTTTTCCGACTGATTCAAATTGCCTGTACGAGCACGAACCAGCGCTTCACGAAGTTCTTTCGCAAATTGACCCGTGATGGGCTTTCTGGGTGACTCAATTCCTAACATAATTGTATCAGTATTTATTTCTCGATGCAAAGATATGAACTATCCTGATTATTTCCAAATATTTTTCGAAAAATCTTGCCGTTCACTCGTAATCGTCGATGACCGAATTGATGAAGTCCATCATGGGCTTGGCGGTTTTGAACATGGATTCAATCTCGTCAAGCCATTTATCGCCTTGGTAGAAGTCATCAGACACCTGATGCCAACAGCAGTAGTCCTTCATTCGCAGATACTCGATATGCACCCAGTCGCGAGGGAATCCCGATGGACAGCTCTTCAGTTTTTCCAGTCCAAAACCTTGTGGCTGATCCCACGAGGAGACATCAGTAGGTGTCTTGAAGCTACTGGCTTGCGGACTTCCGAAATACTTCTGGAACATCTTGTTCTCCACGCATTTAAGCCACTCGTCGGTATTGGCCATAATCTCATTTCGGCATGAGGTAAGGATATTTGTGGGCAACCAATAGTTGCCACAGGCCACCATGCAATGGCCTGGTTCCAGGTGCAGATAATAGCCCCCATGTAGTGCCTTCTTGCCGTGAGCAGCGATATAAGCCCCCAAGTGGTTCTTATAGGGCGACTTGTCGTTCGAGAATCGCGTGTCGCGATTGAAGCGGTAGGTGCAGTCCTTCACTCTCAGATGAGCAATCGACGGGTCGAAGCCGGCAATTCTTCCAATAGCCAGTTTCACCCCCTCCTCGAAGTCGGCCCTAATGGTGTCATACTCTGCCTTATTGGCCAAGTACCAGTCGCGGTTGTTGTTGGTCATCAACTGTTTCAGGTAATTCAATATTCGTTTTGCATCCATAATTAAAAATACTGAAGTGATAACTATCTCAATGACTACTGCTTTTTAAAGTGTTTGAAAACAAAACGTACCATGATGAAATTGGCTGGTACGGCGATGGCTAAAACAGCCAATGGGGCTACCGCACGGCTGAATCCCATCCACAGGAAGAAATTAAACAGCACGATATGTAGCAGGTAGTTAACAGCATGGGCGCCGCCAAAACCAATACCGTTGCAGACAGAGGCTTTTTCGCGGAAGGTGAAGTGGGCCGACAGATAGTAGTTAACTAAGAAACCAACGATATAGCCTACGGTATAAGCGATGTTTACCTCGATAAAGATCTGCAGCAACCAGTACACACCGTAGTGGATAGCGGCGGCAATGGTGCCCACGATACCAAAGCGAACAAGCTGGCCAAATGTTTCCTTTTTATCCATGAACCTGAAATTATGTTGCAAAGATACAAAAATTCGGTATAATTGTGTAACTTCGCACACAAATTTGTAGAGAAACTAAGTAAGATGACTGGTCGCCACTTCCGTCTGCCCACCGAAACGGAATGGGAATATGCTGCCCGAGGAGGACAGAAGTCGAAAGGCTACATGTACGCAGGTGCAAACGACACAGCATTGGTAGCTTGGCAATATACCGACAGTTTGTCGTCCCATCATATGCCTGTAGCCACCAAACGCCCTAATGAATTAGGGCTATACGCCATGAGCGGTAACGTGTGGGAGTGGTGCGATACGCCTTATGCACCCTGTGCCAACGACCAAGGAACCTGATTCACACGGTTTATTCGTAGCCGTTTTAAAGTTGTTCGTGGTAGCGGATTCAGAGGCTATGCCCGCTATGCCAGAGTTTCAAATCGCTATGCCATTGCCGCTTGGCATAATGACCATACGGTAGGACTGAGGCTTGTGATGCAAAAATAAAATGACGGTTAAACGAATTGGCCAATCAAAGTGTCATCTTTTTAATTCTTTTCCGTCATGTATTTCCAATAGCGACGAGGCATGTCCTGCAACTGCTTGCGGGGATTCATGCGCTCCTTGATGCAGATAGCCTTAAAATAGGTGCGCCAAAGTTCCTGGAACAACTGGTCGTTGTCGCTGAGCATGTTTGCATCAAGTTTTCCATTCGATAAATCAAACGGCACAGTAGCCTCGTCCTCGAAGGTGACGCGGACGGGCGCATTACTCCCCTCTCCCTCTGGAGAGGGGCCGGGGGTGAGGCTATAATAGTACCCATAATGCCGCTTCGCATCGTATATCAGCCACGGCTGGTCGTTGAAGCGGTCCTGGAAATGGTCGATGATGATGGGCAGCACGTTATGGTCGGGCGATACGACAGCCAGATAAGTGCCATCCTTCGCCTTCTGAAAACGAATAAACTGCTTCATCCTCAGTTGTTCATGCAGCACGCGTCGGGCGATATTTGTCACAGCCAACACATCAGTATCAGCGAAATTCCGTGATATATCGCCCTGACGAAAGACCTTACATATATATTGGAACAACGGCGTGTTCAGTTTCCTCAGCTCTGACAGCCAACTGACAGAGATCAGTCGCAGGGCCTCGCGACTGAGTTTCTTCTCCAACCCTGCCCACACCCGTCGTGCCTTTTCCTCGTCAGTCGTCACATGATAGGTCCGTTCACAGAACAGCGGCAACGCATCGCCCTCAGCCAGCAGTTGCTCTGGTTGTTCCTTCATATAGAAAGCATCGAACACCGCCGTCAGCAGTCCGTCCATCGTTCCATCAAACACATATACCGTCATCGCATCAATTCGTGTAATCCGTGAAATTCGTTGTCTTAAACATCTCCGAAGTCCAGTTTCAGTTGTTGTTCCTCTGCAGCCCGTTTCTGCTGGGCTTTCGAGACAAGCAATGGTCTTAGCCGTTCTGGTCGCAGTTCGTTGATGCCGACGATAGGCTGTGAGAACTGTGAGGTCAACTCGTTGCATGTAATAAAATACTTTGCCTTCTTCATGACGACACCCATCTTCTTAAGGTCGTAAGAAGTAAGACAGTTAAAGCGACGCGAGTTCACGATGAGCCAAGCCGACTTGGTACCGAGTCCAGGGACTCTCAATAGCTGCTCGTAATCTGCCGTATTGATATCCACAGGGAAATATTCAGGATGCCTGAGTGCCCACGCCAGTTTCGGATCCACCTCCAAATCAAGGTTCACGTGCATCTCGTCGACGATCTCGTCGACGCTAAAGTGATAGAATCGCAACAGCCAGTCAGCTTGATACAAACGGTTCTCGCGCACCAATGGCGGCTGCTTGAGTACAGGCAGTCGTGGGTCGTAGGTGTTCACACTCACATAGCCAGAATAATACACGCGACGCATGGTGGGCTGCTGATACAATGCGCTGGACATTTTCAGGATGTCCAAATCACTCTCTTTCGTAGCCCCCACAATCATCTGCGTCGATTGACCTGCTGGCACGAATCGTGGCGCATAGCGATACTTCTTACGGTCTTCCTTATTTTCCAGCACACCCTGCTGAATCATCTTCATCGGTTGGAACACGCTCTTGTGGTCTTTCTCAGGCGCAAGGAGCTTCAGCGATTCCTCCTTGGGTATCTCGATGTTCACACTCATGCGATCAGCATAGCGGCCAGCCTCGTTGAGCAGTTCTTGCGAACAGCCTGGGATGCTCTTCAGGTGGATATAGCCGTTAAAACGATGAACGGTTCTGAGGTCGCGAGCAATGGCAGTCAACCGCTCCATCGTATAGTCAGGATTGCGTACCACACCACTCGACAGGAAGAGCCCCTCAATGTAGTTCCTGCGATAGAACTCCATCGTGATTTCCTCCAGTTCGCTCACGGAGAGCGTTGCCCGCTTGATATCGTTGCTTCGACGGTTGATGCAATATGCACAGTCATACATACAGTAGTTCGTCAGCATCACCTTCAGCAACGAGATACACCTTCCATCATCGGCAAACGAGTGACAGATGCCCACGCCACCAACGGTTGAGCCCACCATGCCCTGCTTACCTTTGCGTACGGTGCCACTCGACGAGCACGACACATCGTATTTCGCCGACTCTGCGAGTATCCGCAGCTTCTCCATTGTCTTTTCTGTCAGCATGACTGCAAAGATATGAAGTCAAAGAAACAACGGTAGGCATCCACCTTTTTGTCGAACGACAAGGGGTAGGCACGAGAAGAGGAAGGAAGGCGATAGAGGATGATGGAAGATGTATGAGGGATTAGGGAAGATGTATTCACCTTGGGAATCTCTGAAATCCCCATTGTCTTACAGATAGTCTCTGTGGCCTTCTCGCCTGTAGTGACGATGGCGCGAAGATGAGGGAGCTGCCGGAGTAAGGCAGGGATGTCGGTTGGCTCCACCACCTCAAGAAACTTATCAGAGGCATTATCCTGGAGGCGACGGATGGCCGTAGAGGTATCAAAGAAGGCAAGCCCCTTCTCTTCGCAGAATGCCACGATTTCGTCAATCTTGAAACGCTTGTTTGGCACATCCACGAAATGGTTCTTATCGCCAAAGAATATCTGTCCCTCAATGCGCCAGTGGTCGTTGATAAAGTTCGGGTAATAGAAGTCCATGCACCACCGCTTGCGCTGGGGCGGAAAACTACCCAAGAACAGCAGCTTCGCGTTCTCCGGCAGGAAAGGCCGCAACGGGTGGTACTCTACCCCACCCCTGCTACGCTCAATATTCTCCGTGTTCAGATAGGAAGTCATTTGTTGAGAATCTGCTCTGCGTGCTCTTTGGTCTTCACCTGTTTGCCAGCGAAGATCTGCTCAATGATACCCTCCTCATTGATGATAAAGGTGGTGCGGATGGTGCCCATGGTCTTCTTGCCGTACATCACTTTCTCGCCCCAGGCACCCATGGCCTCCATCAATGTCTTGTCCACATCGGCAATCAGCGGGAAGGGCAGTTCGTGCTTCTCCTTGAACTTCACGTGCGAGGCAGCACTGTCCTTGCTCACACCTACCACCTCATAGCCCTTGCCTTGCAGTTCGCTATAGTGGTCGCGCAAGCTGCAAGCCTCAGCCGTACAGCCACTCGTATTGTCCTTAGGATAGAAATACAACACCAGTTTACGACCCTTATAATCACTCAGACGGATATCCCGTCCCTGTTCGTCTTTGCCCAGAATCTCGGGCGCCTTGTCTCCAATATTCATAGTTGTTAGGGGTTAATTATTTGTTTTTATTTCAATTATTCTGCTCACTTGATTAGCTTCGTAATCTGCTTATCGGTGGCCTCGGGCAACAGTCTGCGAAGGTGCTCAAACATCCGTTCGAATGACTCCTGTGGCGTGTGCTCGCATCGGCACATCTCACGTCCTAACAGCCGCTCTGGCGTTGTCAACAGCGACCAGCCCCAGCCGTATTCACGCCCATGCTTGTCAGTAGGATACACAAAGTCCTCGGTTATGATGCGACAGGCCATCTGCAGGCGTGTCACATAACCGTCAAACTTGCTCCGCATCTTGGGACCATCAAAGCCGCAGGCAGCACGCAATTCACGTGTAATCAGACTTCCATGCTCTGCCAATGTCAGCAAGATTGCCTCCTCGATACTGCCCTCCACAGGCGCTGGCCTCAAAGCGCGACGATAGTTGCATAGGTCAGGCCACCAGTCTTTGCTCACGAACCCAGCCTTGCCCGCAAAGAACTTGCCATACACGCAGTGTCCTTCGGTGACGATGGGCCCTTTCCATTTCCACAGCGGCCAGTCCCATCCGCCGTCATCGAACACCACATATCGATTGTCCTCATCCACCAGTTCCTCTGCCGAGTAGCCCCTGATGCCACTATCCAACAATGGCAGGAAGCCTACCTCCTGAATCAGGTCCATCAGTTCCGGACAGCTATGTATCTCCATGTCTCTCATATCAACAAGAGGTTATCGTTTCATCCAATATTGTCGTTCCTGTTCCGACATCTTTTCAATGGCATAGCGTAACATGGTGCGAGGCATTTCATGGGCATGTTGATGCAGGAATTCACGAAGAAGATCCATGCTTACGCGCTTACCCATCTCCCTTAGCATCCAACCCACCGCCTTGTGCATCAAGTCATGCGGATGATGCAGGTGTACCTCTGCATACCTCAGACACCACGACGGGTCCCCCATCTGTGAGGTCTTCCACGAACACACTATGCTCATTCTCTGCTTCCAAAGATTTTCGCTTTGTGCAAGTTCATCCAGCACTTGCCGCTTATATGCGATTTGAAGGGAATCCCATCCCCCTTGGGGGGCGACTGGGGTCTTTAGAGCAGCCACCGGATGTGGCTGCGGCCCCACAAAGGGGAGCGAATTCCCATTCGCGACGGTGGGAATCGGGAAGGGGCTTAGGTTCGTCGGTAGTAGCAGCCAATGCCCCAGAATCTTATGCACAGACAAATCCACAAGATCCCAGTTGTTCGCCCGCTCAGCATACTGCAGATACATCGTCAGAATCTCGTCGCGACCACAGATGGTCTTCTCGTCATTCTCCAGTCGTTTGGTAGCCAGTTTCTCAAATTTCGCGACCAAAATCAGCAGACCGCAAAGCCTCACCTCATGCCATTTACTCATCAGCAGTTCTGGCACCTCGTCCAAGGGAAAGTCCTTCCATGCATTTTTTACCACCTCGCGTGTCTGCGGAACCTTCAGCCCCAGGAACTCATCGCCCTCGCCATATTCCCCAGGCCCCGTCTTAAAGAACCCCATGAGTATCCGTCGCTGTTCCTCATTCTGCAGCGATTCCATATACGATATTATCTCCTTGGCCGTCATTTTCAATTCTCAATTTCTGTACTTCTCCGTCATCTTCCGATAAAAGTCCTGCTGTTCAGCATCGGTCGTGGGCTGGATGCCAGCGACTTGCTGCAGCATCAGCTCGATGTCACGAGTATTGTGATAGCCTAATGCTTTACGGGTGGCAACGCACTTCTGTAGCTCATGGGCGGCACGGGGCTTATCGCGCTCAATAAGCAGTTGGGCCAGCTCAAGACGGTAGCCCGTGCGAAACTTCTCCTGCCGTTGGTTCTGGATGGCCTGACAATAGAGCGCGGCTTTCTGTCCTGGGTCATCGGTCAACTCGGCCAGTTCGGCATAGAGATAACTGTCATGAGAACGCTTGAGCAAGTGATGATAGATGTCCACGGCCTTATCGCGTTCGCCCATAATGGTATAGACCACAGCAATATAGCGCTGGTTGTGCTTGTCGCGCGGATTGCGGCGCATGGCCTCCTGCAGCAATGGCATCACCTTCAGACTGCTGGCCATGACTTCGTCGTGCGACAACGGGGCCTTTTTTGTCATAAAGTCGCCATACATCTGCTCCTGCAATTCATGGAAGGCGCAGGTAAGCATCTGCTGGGCAACAGAGGGGATGGTGTATTTACTCCCCTCGCCATTCGGAGAGGGGCAAGGGGTGAGGTCTTTCCAATCCTCATCGCTCAACTTCTCGACCTTCAGCTGTTCCACAAAGTCAAGCATACAAAACGACTTACTCTCCTTATCGAGCGTCACGGCATCGTATAGGATGCTGCTGAGTGCCTTGCCATCTTTGTCTTCGATATTGAGCAGCACACGCAACAGCGCCTTAAAAATCTTCTCAGCCTCGTCCAGCCGTCGCTCCTTGATGCGTTTCTTCAGGATATCGTTCGCTGTCCAGAACATACACAACGTCGTATATTTACCCTGATGCACGGCGTACATCGGACGTATAGCTTCGTATGCCTCCTCTATTCTTCCCTGCTTCCGCAGTTCAAAAATCTCTTTTACGGTCATAGTAATAAACTCTTAGCCTCAACGATGGCAAAGTTACAAAGAATTTCGCAATATTCGCGAATTCCTGGCAGAAAAAGACACCGCTCGCCTGATATTTTCATTCGCTGTTGCGGGTTGCATCGCGATTTCGAGGGGTATTCCAGGAGGATTGATGCAGGCGACATGGGAGAAGCCTGCATCAAGAAGGAATTGTTCGTCAGCTATGCGGCCGGCTATAAGCATTACAGGAACATTTTGTTTTCTTGCTCGCTGCAAGATGCCAAAGGGCAACTTACCCATGAGCGTTTGGCGGTCTGCAGAGCCTTCACCTGTAATGACGAGGTCGGCATCTTGTAGCAGGTCGTCAAAATGGATGGTATCTAACAGGAGGTCGATGCCTGAACGACATTCGGCATTCATGTATTGCAGGAAGGCATAACCCAAGCCTCCTGCTGCACCTGCGCCAGGCGCGTTTTGGCAGTCACGGCCCAGATGCTTGGCAGATGCCTCCGCAAAACGTTTGGCACGAGCATCAAGGGCCTCGACCATTTCCGGTGTAGCTCCCTTTTGAGGAGCGAAAACAAAAGCCGCACCATTCTCACCACAAAGCGGATTGGTGACATCCGTTGCTATCGTGAAGCGGACATTATCCAGTTCACGCACATCATCCCAGGACTTCCCTTTGGCAAAACTATCGATAATCGCTCGCAGCATGCCAATGCCACAGTCGCTGGTGGCACTTCCGCCAAGACCTACGATAATGTGCTTGCAGCCTCTTCTAACAGCATCTACTATCAACTGACCAGTACCGTAACTCGTGGCCACCATTGGATTGCGCTCTTCGGGCTTGAGCAGCGTCAGTCCGCTGGCCTTGGCAATCTCTATTACCGCTGTATCGCCTTGAATGAGATACTGTGCCACGATAGGGCGCATCAGCGGGTCCTTCACGTTGACCTCTACGATTGAGCCACCCATCGCAGCCTTAAAAGCTCCCAGCCATCCCTCACCACCATCGCTCACAGGCACCTGCACAACCTTTGCCTCAGGCATCTTTGCAAGAATACCCTCACTCGCTGCTTGATTAGCCTCAGTCGATGTCAGGCAGCCCTTGAACGAATCTATCGCAACGATGATTTTCTTCATTCTTCCGTTGGCACCTTTACGCTTTTACGATAACCCATTCCCGTCACATGACAGATGAGTCGTCCGTCCTGATTGGTCACGCGCACCTCTACGGCAGGAATCTTGTGATGGTCGCAAATGCCGACAGCCTCAGCCCGCAGCACATCGCCCTCACGTGCACTCGATACAAACATGATGCTATTGTTGATGCCGAATGTCAGCTGACCGTTGTAGTTCATCCATGCCGCTATCGCCAAGTCGGCCAACGTAAACAGCGCCCCACCCTGACACACATTGCCGCCATTCAGGTGCATCTCCTTGACGGTCATCTCCGTCACAGCATGCCGCTCGTCCACCTCCGTAATCCTGCAACCCGCATTGGCCGCAAACCTATCCGTCCGATTCAATAGTTCCTTTATATCCATTGTTGTCATTTGTTTATTATCGTTTCTTCTGCCGCCATCGGCATCTGCATATCCTCTTCTTCCACCTTCGGATAAGAATTAGTCTTCGCCCCATGATCCTGCAACCAGATATGGTTCAGGGTGAATGCTATCGATTCCAGCGTCTCTTCTCGCTTTGACGGCTTCAGCTCGCACTCCCAAACGGTGATGCAATGCCAGCCCATCTCCGCCAGCCTCCGCTGTTCCTCCTTATCCCGTTCCTTATTTCTTCTAATCTTCGCCACCCAGAACTCCCTGTTCGTCTTCGGAATCTTGCAGCACCCCGAATTAGAAATCGTAAATTGTAAATCGTCAAATTGTAAATTGATATGGTGTCCATGCCAAAAGCACCCATTCACAAAGATGCACGTCCGATACTTTCTCAGCACCAAGTCTGGATGTCCAGGCAACCGCTTATGATTCAACCTATACCGGAACCCTCTCTTCCACAACCCACGACGCACAATCATCTCCGGCTTAGTATCCTTCGACCGAATCGCCGCCATATTGGCGTGTCTTTGTTGTGCTGAGAGTTTATCCATAAGTGTTCAAATAGCTATTACTTCACTAAAGTTTCCCACCTTTTCGGAGTGGCCTAAATATTTGATTTTCAATTTGTCTCATACTACGCGGCCTCCTCGTACTCTTCCAACGCTTCAGCCATGACGATGTACTTGTCGAGCATTTTCTCATTGCAGACGATGTTTGCAGACAGTTCTTTATAGGTGACTCCCAGCATATCCGCCAGTACATCGAGCAACCGTTTGATGACGGCCAGCAGCCGTTGCCAGAGCGTGAGTGCCATCAGGTCAGCCCTTTGCTCTTCGAACAAGGCTCCCATGGTCTCATAGTCGTTGAGCCGTTTGTCAAGGGCCAGTACGATGTAGGTCATGTGGCAGAGCGTGCAGTCGGCAATCTGTCCGTCGAAGTCCCTTCCCTGATAGCGTCCGAGGCCGAGATACTGCTTGCTCTCTTTCGCCAGCACCTCTATGCTCCACCTGATCTGGTAGGTCTCGAAACACTTGGTGATTCCCATTGTCAGGTCGGTGGTGACGATGATGTTCCAGTTCTGGTTGTGGCCGTACTTGATGAAGAAGATACGTACAATCTCCTTACCCATGAATCCGTTGACGATGAAGTAGCGGCTGTTGTACTTGGGCATCTTCTTTGCCTCAGTGCGCTCGTAGCGCGAGATCATCTCATATACGTTCTGATGGAATCCACGCACATAGTATCTCCTATTATCCATTTTACCCATACCGAGGAAATGCACGCTTCCGTCGCCTATGGCACGAACGGCATGTATGAATTCCTCGCAGGTGAACCAACTGTCGCAAAGGGCGTATGCGGCACGGAGCCCAGCCTTCCACGCGCGTTGCATCATGGCTACTGCGCAGTCGGTCTTCTTCATGTCCAGTTCCTTATGCCTTGCATGGTCGGGGTTCTTTTCATCACGCTTCTTGGAGAACTGCCCCTTACGTTCATCCCCGCTCAGGCCGTAGTTGCTCTCCTTGCCCTTCTCGCGGTGCAGGGAGAAGTCAACGGGTATCGTGGTACGCCCGTCGAAGTAGGCCAGTATCAGTTCCTTGAAGCCCAGCACGCACTTGTGTCTCACATGGTCGAACACGCGGCTGACACCCTCGATTGAAACGCCAGTCTTTTCCAATGTCGTGTCATCGATGATGTAGCAGCGGGGCTGCTCCGTCTCCTCAGCATGCTCCTTGCGCAGGATGGCGAAGAAGCGCACACACATGCGAAGCAGCAGGCAGCGCCAGTCCATAGTCTCACGATTAAGCATGCGGTAGTAGCAGTTCTTGCCAGTCTCGACCAAGGCATGGAAGTCCTTGCGGTACATACCGAAGACACTCTCGCCGTTGAAGCGGAACAGGCACAAAGAGATGATCAGCTGCAAGGCAGACACGCCCTGCTGCTTCTCCAAACCGAGTCGACGGAGGGCCTGAGAGAGGCCAAAACGACCAAAGGTCGATAAAATATCGTGGTTCACACGCTCTTTTTCGTTCAAAAGTTTGTACATCTCGTGGATTTTCTCTAATTTTGCAGTCATAACAGAAGTCTTGAAGCGTTTCGCATTTGTTTTGTTTAGCGACTACAAATTTACGAAATTTTTCTCGATTTCTGTTTTGTTTTGCTGATTATTTCATACTCAATTCGCTATGTCTTTATCACCTGTCAAAGGGTGGGAAACTTCAGTTACTTCATTTTCTTTCGCAATTCCTCAATTTGCCTATTGATGTCCGCTTGCATCTCAATAAGCCTTTCCATTTCCTGCTTATATCCATCGCTTTTTTTCTCACTTGAATCTACATCTGTGCTTGCTGACTCATCATCTCTGAGCCCAAGTTTTTTGATGCGCGATGATATACCTCCTGTATTTCGATTCATCAGAGATGCAATCTCAGACGCGCTAAGCCCTTGCCTATAGTATTCTGTGAGTTTCTTGTCTTCTTCATCATCCCAATGTGCATAAGCGCTTGCATGAAGTTGTTTCTGCTGTTCCATATAGGAAGCGGGCTCTGGCGATATCAAAATCGAAGGCACATCTGCAAATTCCACAACATCAGGAAACGGCAAATCCACGTTATCACTTGCATACTGCTTGATAGCCTCAATGAATGGCTTTCCGTAAGCTTTGGCCTTATACTCGCCAAAGCCATACACATCCGCCATCGCCTCCAATGTCGTAGGCCGTTTCAGCACAAGGTCCTGCAGCGATTTGTCGGACATGACAATAAAGGCAGGCTTACCTATCTCTGCTGCCACTTGACGTCGCACTTCACGCAGCCGACTGAACAAACCGCCCGATTGTCCTTGTCCAACTGTAGCCCATTCCATCTCCCGCTCCTCACGTTGCTTCTTCCTGCGAGATTTCACGGTAAATTCCTCGCGGTTGATGATGGCGAGCTGCACATTTTTCCTCCCATATAGCACCTCTTGCCCCAATTGCGTGATATGCAGATGCCGGTCTTCGTTATAAGCTATCTCGAAAAATCCCATCTGTAGCATCTGCAGCAGATAGTCGTGCCAGTCGCGAGCAGAAATATCGCGTCCTGCCCCAAAGGTCTTAATCTCGTTATACTTGTTGCTCACCACATCAGGCGACAGTGTGCCTCGCAGAATATCTACCATCAGCGTGAATCCGATTTTCTCCTCCGTACGGACAATGGCCGATAGGGCTTTCTGTACGATGGTCGTTCCGTCAAACATCTGAGGTGGCGTATGACACACATCGCAGTTGCCGCAACCTTTATCGCTTGTCTCACCAAAATAGTTCAGCAATATCCGTCGCCTACATACCTGTGCCTCGGCATACTCCTGCATACGCTTCAGTTTGTCGAAATTGATTTCCCGCTGACCACTCTCATCCGCAAACTTCCGCAGGGTGATAATGTCCTGCAGGTTGTAGAACAGAATCGTCTCGCAAGGCAGACCGTCGCGCCCACCACGCCCTATTTCCTGATAGAAACTCTCAATGCTCTTGGGCAGATTGTAATGAACCACAAAACGCACATTGCTCTTGTCGATACCCATGCCAAAGGCGATGGTGGCACAGATGACCAGCACACGGTCGTTCTGGAAATCATCCTGCACTTGGTTACGCTCAGAGTTAGGCATTCCAGCATGATACACACCTACGGAGAAACCATCCTGCTTCAACTTCGCAGCAAGCGCTTCCGTCGTTTTTCGAGCCAGACAGTAGATGATACCGCTCTCACCAGGATGTCTGCGGATAAGCTCCTCGATAGAGCGCAGCTTGTCCTTCGCAGAATAGCCACGTTTCACGTCAAGGCTCAGGTTCGGACGGTCAAAACTGCTGATGTAAGTCTTGGCATCCTTGATGTTCAGTTGCACCAGAATATCCTCCTTCGTAATTTTATCGGCAGTAGCCGTCAGGGCCATAATCGGCACGTGGGGGAACAACTGCTTCAACTGCCCCAGTTGCGTGTATTCAGGTCGAAAATCGTGGCCCCAGCCCGATATGCAATGCGCCTCATCGATAGCAAAGAGCGACACCTTTACATTCTGTAGTATCGTCAGCACACCGCCCACCAATCGTTCGGGCGAGATATAGAGCATCTTCACCTTTCCGTCCACGCAACGATTAATAATGTCGCGGTTATAGCCCTCGTCGTTACTGCTGTTCAATGCCTCCGCCGCAATACCGTTCATCCGCAAACCCTCCACCTGATCTTTCATCAACGAAATAAGTGGAGACACGATAACAGCCATTCCGTCCATCATCAGCGCCGCCATCTGAAAGCACAACGACTTGCCGCCACCCGTAGGCATCAGCACCAGCGAGTCGCCACCGCCAATGGTGTGCATGATGATGTCCTTCTGCAAAGGCCGGAACTCATCATACCCGTAATAGGTCTTTAACACCTGTTCTATATTATTCATCCTTATCTCGCTCATTTATCGTATTCTTGTTTTAATCGTTTGAACAACAATCACATCTGCTGGTAACCAGTCAACGCTATCCAGCTCATTCTTCGCCAGCCACTTCGCCGCTTCGTGCTCATTCAGATGCAGCGCCTCCGTCACCAGCGAGCATAGATAGCAATGCATGGTTAAATGGAACTTTGGATAATCATACTCCACCGTACAAAGAAACTCATCCACGCTGATTTCCGCAGACAGTTCTTCGCGAATCTCCCTCACGAGTGCCTCCTCCGGCGTCTCCCCTGTTTCCATCTTTCCGCCAGGGAACTCCCACCAGTCCTTCCACTCGCCATATCCCCGCTGGGTGGCGAATATCTTATCTCCCTTGCGGATTATTGCTGCTACGACTTCTATCTGCTTCATTATCCTACTGCCATTTTCTGAGCCTTATCCAAGATAAAGCCGGGTATATGATTCTGCATGGCCCAAGTAATAGTCATGGGTTTGTCGCCATGCGATTTGACATAGTCCACCAATCCTAAACAATAATAAGGTGAGGTAAAACCATATTCATCCACTTTGTGCTCTCTAACAAACAACAAGAACTTGCGACCATTCGTCCTTTGCTCTACATAACGACGGCCAGAATTCTGATGACTTGCGCTGTTTTGTGACTGCCAATTAAACAATGCCTCGTTGATGGCATAGTCTTCGTATTGCGTACTTGGCGAGAAGTCTTTGTCACTTTTATTCAGTGTCACCCAAAGCAGCTCTGTATTAATATCATCCAAATTCAAACAGCCACTTTGAGGAATGGCACCAGCTTTTTCTGCTGTACGCCTATTGAAAATAGCGAGTTGTTCCTCACGGGTATAACAACCAAACAATTCGAGTACGTTATCAGCTCCCAATTCTGCGATAGGCTTCGTGGATATCATCAGATGTTCTGACAAGTACTGCATAATCTGACGCAACTCGTCTACGAACAACGGATAAGTCCCAAACTTCTTCAGGCCTTCATCAACGCTGGCTAGTCCAAAATTGTCTATCGACTTCGCAAACAAATCATAGTAAAGCATCAGCGCAAAGGTGTTGTTTCTTGCATTATGCTCATATTCAAATCCGTTATCTATAAGTTTTGTGATAAAACCAAGATACCTGACTGAGTTAACATGAATGAGGCGAGACATATTCTTCTCGAAAACTTTTGTGAACTCGTCTACAGGATAGGTTAACATGCCTGCTTCACGCATCAATGCACTCCAGCATCTTGTTTTATAGATGACGCGAATATCCAAATCGTATTGCGCTAAGAATGTTGGCAGATTTAGAGGTTTCTCATTATTGACTCTGAATTGGCGTACTTCCAGAACAAGGCGTCGCAGATTAAAGATGGCCGACTTGATATTGCTGATGATGTACTCACGAGCCAGTTTATCCATCGTGATGGTGCATCCACGAGGTAGCATCGTGAAACTCTCTGCCACAGCACCCTTAATGGCTGTTGTTGTGACATTCTTCGCTTTGGGAATCAATGCCCTGAAACGGCTTTCATAGCTGTAGTTTACATGAGCCTGAGCCACGAAATCAAGTACCGTCAAACACTCTTTGTCAGGAGCGAGGCGCAGACCGCGACCCAACTGCTGAAGGAATATCGTCAGGCTCTTAGTTGGACGCAGGAAAAGCACCGTGTCAATCTCAGGAATATCAACACCCTCGTTATAGATGTCAACCACACAGATGTAATTGATTTTTCTGGCTCTGAACTGGCTCACTATTTCTTCACGACGTTCCAAACTGTCCTCACCAGATAACATGGCTGCACGATAGCCTGTCAGACACAATCCCGCTGCTACATCGCGCGCATGATCAAGCCTCGCGCAAAAACATAGTGCACGGCAATTGTGCTCATCTGACAAATAACGAGGTAACGACTCTGTAATAAGCCTCAATCTATCTGTGGTATTCAGTTTTCTCACAAGTTCGTTTTCATCGTAACCACCTTGCGTCCAAGCGACATGACTCAGGTCTGTAGTTCTGTCGCCTACGCAGAAATATTGGAAAGGCGACAGCAGCATATTGTCGATAGCTTCAGGCAAACGTAGCTCGGCAGCGATACGCTGATTGAAGTTCGAAAGGTTCACGCCATCGGCACGCTCAGGAGTTGCAGTCAGACCTATCAGTATCTTGGGCGTAAATAAATCGAATACCTTCTGATAGCTGATAGCTTCACTATGATGAGCCTCGTCCACAACGATGTAGTCATAATAGTCGGCTCCACATCTACGGAACGTGTCGAGATTGGAGTTAAACGACTGTATGGAGATAAACAAATGACTCAGGTCGCCTGATGCAGAAGGTCTGTGGTCACCTACCCAGAGTTCACCAAATTCGTGGAAGCCCAAAACGGAGCAGAACGTCTTGACAGACTGTTCCAATATTTCCTTTCGATGAGCCACAAAAAGCAGTCGATGGCGCTGATTGGCATCATAGAAACGCTTGTAGTCAAAAGCCGCTATCACGGTCTTACCTGTACCTGTTGCAGCTACTATCAGGTTCTTATAGCTTTGATGTATCTCACGTTCTACCGTCAATTTGTCGAGGATAGCCTTTTGGTGAGGCAATACATGATATTTTTGCAGAACACGACCTACGCTTCTGTTTACTTCATTTCGCTCTGCTATGGCAGCCACGAAACGGTCATAGTCATAATCCTCGAAATTGTCGCTGTTCCAGTATGTGTCAAACGTGGCAAGGGCTTTCTGAATGATGTGCGGATTCTCCTGATTGGTAATACGCATGTTCCACTCCAAGCCCTTTGTCAAAGCGGAACGTGACATATTCGAAGAACCAATATAAGCAGTATTCATGCCACTCTCCCTGACAAAGATATAGGACTTAGCGTGCAAGCGGTCTAAGTCGCAATTATAAGATACCTTTATCTCAACCTTGTTGGGAGCCAGCTGTTTTAGAAAGTCAACAGCCTTGGGCTCACTGGCACCCATGTAAGTTGTGGTGATGAGCCTCAATTTTGCATTAGGCTTAGCAAGGAACTCGCGCAGAGCATTCTCGAAAATTCTGACACCAGAAAACCTCACAAAAGCAACTATCCAATAGATCTCATCTGCTGTATGAATATCGCGTTCTATCTCACCATCAATCGAAAGATCTGTGTTACTACCTGTAAAAAGGTTGCTGACCGTGAAGCCAGAAAGAGGACGCATTGTAACACGCTGTTTTGCCTGTTCCTTCGTAAGTCCGGCCATATCAACAATACCACTCAGCAGTTCTTCTTGATTCGTCAGTAAACTATCATCAATGTCACATTGCCAGTTCTTATCGATGTAGTTCAGGATGTCATTAACGAATTTGAATCTGCCATCAAGCGTCTCAAACAGCGAATCATCAGAAAGCAGACTATTGATAATCTTAGCCACGTAATTGGTAAGCAATTTAGGTGCCTCCCCTGAATCAATACTGTCAGTAAAGACATACTTATCAGATAGAGTCTCCAACTTTTTCTTCAGAGCCTCATATATCAACGATTCGTATATACCCGACTTTAGTTCCATATTTATTCTTTATTATTTTCAATCTTAGATAAAACCATATTTGCCAAACAAACGGCATATTCCATATCTGCATCTTTGGGTTTCCAAGCCAAAGTATAGCTTACCTTTGCGTTTGTCACTTCGTAACCTTTATGCGTCCATACCTTCAGTTTGTCTTTACCAGAGGCAGACAAAGCAGCAATATTGATTTCTTGTTCATTTAGCAGGTATCCGTCTTTGTATTGCAGGTTGTCACCACTTCTGAGACGAAGCACAATATCCTTGCGTCCCTTAAAGAAATCAAGCCAGACATCACGCATATTCAAAGCGATCGATATCGAAGAATACTCGGTAGGAGGATTTGTAACCAGATACAGGTTACGCTTTGCCCGAGTGAGTCCCACGTAATAAGCTCGCACATCATTAACATCCCTCCCGTCTGGAATTGGCGACAAAAGATAAACGGTATTAAATTCACGCCCCTTTGCTTTGTGGATAGTGCTCACAAACACTGACTTATCATCAGCTGCTATAAAATCTTCAATATTCGACTCGAAGATGTATTCACGTAAGTCGCTGCGATAGTAGAATTGATGAGTAATCTCAAAGTCTGAGAAGAAATGCTGCATGACACTTAGACAAGAACTTGACGCATAGGTTTCCAGTGTACGCTGTTTGGCCTCATTCCACTTTTCTTTTGAAATGGTCACTTCATTTTTCCCACCAAGCTGTTTAAGGAAATAGCGGACTTCCGCAAGATTCCCAAAACGGAATCCTCCCATTGATTGCGCAATTGTAGCATGTAAGCCGCGTTGCTCTAACTCATAAGCTACTTGCATTGTTTCCTCATTTGTGCGAGTCAATATAGCGGTACTTCCCTCCACTTTAATTTCAGCATCCAGAAGCGATTTCAAAGTCATCACCTTGCCATCTTCCCGTGTCGCAGACTTGATGGAAGTATGTTTCAAACGACCAGGAATCCGCTGCACATATCGGTTGGCACAGTCAACTACTGCTTTCGCAGAGCGATAGTTGTCTGTCATCTCGTATAACTTAGCACCCTCTTGCTCAACGAGTGACTGCATATATCGTGAGTCGGAACCACGGAAGCCATAAATATTCTGGTCGTCATCACCCACAGCAATGACACGCATTTCTTCATTCTGTCGCATCAAAGCCTGAACCAAACGGAAATCATCCTGGCCCATATCCTGAGCCTCATCAATAACCAGCACACTCTTTGCTATCTTCGATGCCTCCACCTCGCTATTTTCAATCATCTCTGCTGCAAGGCGTACCACATCTTTGGCCTCGTCCAAACTTCCCTGTTTGCCAACAAGGTCAAAGCTATAGGAATGGAATGTTTTGATGTCCACATAGTGCGCAGCATTACCCACCAAATCTATGAGTCGTTTCTTGAACTCTGTTGCTGCTGCTCTCGAAAACGTAAGCATCAGCAGCTGTTCGTGTTTTACATCCTCCAGTAACAACAATGACGCCAACTTATGCACTAATACGCGCGTTTTACCACTTCCCGGTCCTGCTGCCACCACGATATATTTCGACTCCTTGTCATCAATAATCTCACATTGACGATTGGAGAGCTCACCAAAGAGTTTATTGTATTTAGCGGGAGTGATATTCTGGTCAATCTGCGCCCGACGTTCTTCTTTGAAATACTGGTTGATGAATTTGCGGAAATCAAGTGTAAAGTAGTCGTTCACAAAACGCAATGCAGCATTGTAGTCACGCACCATCAAGTTTGCATATTCACCCACGATATGG
Organism: Prevotella sp. E13-27; assembly: GCF_023217965.1. Taxonomy (NCBI): domain Bacteria; kingdom Pseudomonadati; phylum Bacteroidota; class Bacteroidia; order Bacteroidales; family Prevotellaceae; genus Prevotella; species Prevotella sp. E13-27. The sequence goes on from NZ_JALPSC010000002.1 coordinate 1,344,973, forward strand.
ATCTGGCGGATTCGTTGTTTATAGAATTCATCCAACAAGCGATATTGTTCCTTGCCATATCGTGTTCGTGTTGCAACGAGGCGGCCTATCTGCATGGTATTATAGAGAACGATAAAACCACCCTCTATCTTCATCAACTCTGTCTTGGTGAGATACAGCAAAGCTTCCTCGATGTCAGCAATTGTGGGCTTTTCATTTTCGGCAAACATCGTTTTTTGTCGACTGGCAATGAATTGCTGTAGTAGTTCTACAACGGAAAAGTTAACAAGCGTAGTGTCCTTGCCATCGTCCTTCTGAACACTCAAACTGTCGACAATAAACCTACTAATATCCATCCGTCGTTCAAATCGAGTATTTGTTGCTTCTTTGGACGACTGAAATCTTACATTGACGTATCCCGTAATACTATGCTCTTGTTTGTAGATATATCCTTTCAGCGTCATGAAGTGCAGCAACATCCTTAGGCGTTTGACATTAGAATAATTCATGCCTGCCTTTTGAGCTTCCTCATTCAGTTCCTTATAACTGAACCGACGTGACTCTTCTGAGAACTGCTGCAACATAAACTGTTCCAGTCGCAACATGGCATCAAGGTTCCTCACTGTCGTACTCTTGGTAATCCATGCTTGCATGTCGCGACTATCGGCCAGCAAGCCATCCTGCCGCATCAAATTGATGTTGCGTATGACAGTCGCTTTATTCATGCCAAGGATATCAGCGAGATAATCCACCCGACTTTCAGCTTCAGCACCTCGTCCTTCTGCAGTCGCACGTGCACTGATGAGTGATTTGATGATGCGGGCAGCTTCTTCACGTGACTGTTCGTCAAAGAGAGGTGAAATCATCAGCTTACGCCGTGCCTCGTCCATATTCTTCACGGCAATACCCGTAGCAAATACGTGCGGCGAGTTACTGCCACGTTGTATGAATCCTGCATCTTCGAGAGCTGCTATTGCAGCTTTAACTCGAGTCTCAATGTCATCTATTTCATCTCCCCATCCAGCCTGACGTGCTATATCCAATGGCGAACAACTTACCTTATCTCGCTTAGCCGTAAGATCCTTAATGGCTTTCCAAACCTGCTGAATTTCACTGATACTGAGCTTCGTCTGGTTGAGAAGTATAAAGTGCTTATCAAGGTCGCTGTCAGCATACAGTACAAAGCATTCTGCCTGCATTTGTGGATCACGTCCTGCACGGCCAGCCTCTTGCACGTAGTTCTCCAGTGAGTCGCTGATGTTATAGTGTACTACCAATCCCACATCTTTTTTGTCAACGCCCATACCGAATGCAGAAGTGGCGACAATCACCTGTGCTTCACCACTCATAAACGCATTCTGGTTTTTCACCTTCTCGGCTGCCTCCATTTTTCCATTGAATGGCAAAGCTCGAATGCCGTCATTGACCAAATGCTGTGCCAATTCGCGAGTTCTTCGGGTTCGTGATACATATACTATCGAAGGGCAATTGTGCCCTAGAATCAATGAGCGAAGTAAGTTATATTTCTCATCAGCAGTATCAGCATGAAGCACAGAGTAACGCAAATTCTTACGCTCTGCATTGGCTGCAAACACTTTCAGTTCCAAGCCCAACTTGGCTCTGAAGTAGTCACAGATATCGCTGATAACCTTTTGTTTGGCTGTCGCTGTAAAACACGAAACCGCAATTGGTTGGTCTAACTGTTTCTTTTCCTGCAACTGGCGAATGAAATCACCGATATATAGATAATCCACACGGAAATCGTGACCCCATGCTGAGAAGCAGTGTGCCTCATCTATTACAAAACGAACAACATTGCGCCCCATCAACAATCGCTCTATGGTCTTGCTACGCAACATTTCTGGAGCGATATATAACAAATTGGCAGTTCCATCAGCTACCTGCTCAATAGCAGTAGCACGTTCGATAGGATCTAATAGTCCATTGATGGTCACTGCATCACTAATACCACGAGCAGCAAGGTTGTCCACCTGGTCTTTCATCAACGACTGTAAAGGCGAAATAACCACTGTTAGCCCATGCGTATTCCGCCCAGCCATCAAAGCAGGCAATTGGAACGTAAGACTCTTACCACCTCCTGTCGGGAATATCGTCAGCAAGGATTCTCCTTGAATAGCAGATTCCACTGCCTGCTGTTGCATAGGAACACCATCGAAGATACGGAACTCATCATAACCAAAGAATTCCTTCAGCCCGTAATGAGCATCTAACCGCTGATGACAAAACTCGCAATCGCCACAAGATGTGTTGCACAGCATGTTCATCACATTCACCACCTGCGGGTAGTTTCGTATTACCCATGCCGGAGTGATAGAAAAGATGTCGTCAGCACCAATAACAGCTAAACAATAAGCCAACTCTATGGGATACTGTTTGGCCAAGATTTCGAAGTCAGCATTACTGCATATCTTCCCCTCATACTCCTTTAGAATCAATTGCTTCCAATCTAGTCTGAATGCAAATATGGATGATATCCAACTGACATTTGGCGAATATCCTATATACTTGAAAAAGCCTCCAAACTCCTGTGTTTCATTCAGCAAGTAATAATAGATTTCCCTTCTATTCTCCGTCAACTGATTCCAAGCTGCAACCTCGTCATTTAGCAAGTCACGAGCCTTCATCGAATCATTCACAGGATTGTTCAGTTCGTCCACCTGTAACTTATCATCCTTTACCAGATGATGATATGGTCGCTTAGGGAAAAGTAGAGGTGATAAAAACAGCGTATCAACAATCATAGGATTACCCCTCAATGAAGTATACATCAGGTCGAAATTGATGATGTTATGCCCACACACCGTATCGCATTTTGACACAAAGGCATCGAAGTCAGCCTTGAAGCTAGAGTGCAATACTGCACCATCCTCCCTAACTGCTCCGTAATCCGCCACCTTTTTCGTCTGCGGATTCACCTCCGTATCAATAAATGCAATCATATCTTCATTTTTGTTTTTATTCTCTTGGATAGCCTCGACTTGGCTTCTCGAAGATCTCTCGAACCTCTCCCGCGCTCGACCTTGGTCGCTTGGCTAGCCCAAGAATGTCTCGGCTTGCTCTCGGCCACCTTTATCCTCGGCCTCGCTACGATATACCAACGACGGCCGAATGACCTTCCAACGACCTTGTTGCGATAGTTCTGCGTTATTCATTTTGATTCCTGAGAAAGGAGATATTGTTTGTACTCTCTCACAAGTAGTTCCTTGATATCCACTTCGAGCAAGTCTGCAATCTTCAGCAGACAAGCCAAATCTGGCTGCGAAGTGTTAGTACACCATTTACTGACCGTTGACGGAGTAACCCCCAACTGTCCTGCAAGCCAACGTGCAGTTCGTTTCTTCTCGAACAAGACCATTTTTATTCGGTTAATATCTTCCATATTCAATAGTTTATTGCACAAAGGTAGTGATTTATTCTCAATTTCTTCACGAAATAATGAAATAATCGAAAATATCAGCCACTTTTTATGCTTTTTTATGCAAAATAGTGCCTTTTCCCGCTCAACCTATGTTCATTGCCTCACGAACATAGGTTCTCACCTCTTATGAACATATCTGGAAAGTCCCACGAACATATGTTCATGAAAACAACGTTCTCCAACTGCCCATCTTTTTCAAGAAAATGAGGCTTTACCCATACTGTAGCCATACTCTAGCCTGCTTCTAGCCATACTCTAAGCATACTCTAGGCATACTCAAACAGTATGAGTAGAGTATGGATATAGCCTGCCATCTCCGACGCAACCGTCCGTCTGAACTATGGCTACGCTTTCACAAAGACTTTATTCACATGAAAGTTCGATTTTGTGTAAATATGATACACTTTTTCTAACGCCACAGACGAGCAAGTCGATGCAGCCTGGGAACTATTTCTGTATCACATGGAAAGGCAGGGAAATGCAACGAAAATGAAAAAAGAGGAGGAATTAGCACATAAGGAAGACTAAAGGAACACCATAGGAGGAGTCTTCTTTCCCTCTTCTACCCCTCTTCTTGGTGTATTATATTTCCTTTTTTTATTACAAAAACCTAGTCCCTTCCTTCCCCCTACCAACGACCTTGCTACGACCTTCCAACGACCTTGCTACAAAATCGGCAAATACGCCCTATTATCAAGTAAAAATTCTTGTCAAATTATCTAAATTTTGCGCCCGTACATACAAAAAAATACTGGTACACGTAGGAAAAAGTGCGGCTACGTGTACCAGAAAAAAAGCATTCGAATAGCGATTTTATTCCATTGGCGGTTCCCACAGATGCCGCGCCATATCCACATGGCCGTTGGTCTTGAAACGGACACCCTCTTCCTCAAGCAGGGTGCGCTGGCGGCTCCAGCCAGGGGCTGTGCGGCCTTCCTTGTTGACCACACGATGACAGGGCAATGACTCTGCTCCAGGCGTATAACGAAGCGTGCGGCCCACCATCCTCGAATGGCTGGGCCAGCCTGCCAAGGCGGCAATATGGCCGTAGGTGGTCACCCGTCCGCAAGGTATCTGGCTGACGATATTCAGCACGGCATCACGAAACGCCCGAGCCTGTTTTGGCGACATCCTGTCTGGGTAGTCGTGCATCAATGATTATCTTCGATGACTTCAATTATCAATAGTTCTCTGCCTTGATCTGGAAGTAGCTCTGCGGATGGTCACACACTGGACACACCTCGGGAGCCTTCTTGCCGATAACGATATGGCCGCAGTTGCTGCATTGCCAGATGACATCACCCTCGCGAGAGAAGACCACAGCATCCTCAATGTTCTTCAGCAACTTGCGATAACGCTCCTCGTGATGTTTCTCGATAGCCCCAACGAGTTCAAACTTTGCAGCAATCTCGTTAAAACCCTCCTCGCGAGCCTCCTTGGCCATACGCGCATACATATCTGTCCACTCGAAGTTCTCGCCATTGGCAGCATCCGCCAGGTTTGTTTTTGTATCGCTCACGCTACCGCCATTCAAGTACTTATACCACATCTTCGCGTGCTCCTTCTCGTTGGCAGCGGTCTCCTCAAAGATAGCGGCTATCTGCACGAATCCATCCTTCTTGGCCTTAGAAGCAAAATACGTGTACTTGTTGCGTGCCATACTCTCGCCTGCAAAAGCCTCCTTGAGGTTCTGCTCGGTCTTTGTTCCTTTCAGTTCTTTCATAAGTCTCTTTTTTGTTGGTTAAAAAAATATATTATCTGTTTTGATAGCGCTGTTCGATGACGTTCCAATCGATAATCTGCCAGAGGGCGGCCAGATGGTCAGGACGACGGTTCTGATAGTCCAGATAGTACGCATGCTCCCACACGTCAAAGGTCAGCAGCGGCTTCAGGCCCTTCTGAATGGGATTCGCAGCATTTGCCTCCTGAGTAATCACCAGTTTGCCATCCTTATCAGCCGACAGCCACACCCATCCAGAACCAAAGAGCGTTGCCCCACCCTTCTGGAATGCCTCCTTGAACGCCTCAAACGACCCGAAGTCTCGCTCGATTGCTTCAGCGAGTTTTCCCGTAGGAGCCGATTTCGTCGGCTCACCCGAGAACTGCCCAAAATACAACTCATGGTTCAGTATCTGCCCCGCGTTATTCAGCATTCCGCCTGTAGCCTTCAGCACGATATCTTCTAACGAAGCATTCTCAAAGCCACTTCCTGGCAGCAACCCGTTCAGGTTATTCACATACCCCGTCAAATGCTTCCCATGATGAAACTCCAGCGTCTGCTTGCTGATCACCGGCTCCAATGCGTCGATCGCATACGGTAGCGCCATCAATTCAAACTTTCCCATACGTCTATTTGTTTTAGATTCACGCTGTAAAGATAGTCATTTTTCTTCATATCTCATCAAAAACATGAAAATATCTTCATTTTCCATGTAACATTTCCTATTTTTCCCTACTTAAAGGCAGAAAGTCGAACGAAAACATCACGTTTATGACCTACATCATCCAAAATCGCATTGTGCGGATACTTTACAATGATAGGGATTTCAGTGAGCAACTGAAACGCCTTCTCTTTCCAAGCCAGAGGAACGAACATCAAAAATCTATCACGGTAATACGATTATGAATGGATTGTATGAAGCATATGATACAGCATATTGAAAGTAATCTGCCTCTGGCTATCGTCTTTAACAAGGTCATCTCGAAGATTACCACTCTTTGGATTATGACTCGGCCACGAATATTCGATGACACCAAAGGCGAAGAAGCTGCCTTCAAAATGATTACCTACTATCAGATCCTCCTCTGGGAGAAATGGCTGCATGAGGTTGTGAAACGTCTGCAAGAATGGATTACTACCATCGATGAATATTTCGATGAGTTCAATGGCAGTTGGGAGTATTATGCTCTCTCTAAACGCCTTGATTTCCTGAATGAGTATGGAGGCGATGATGAGGATTACAATCCTGATGGCAGCATCAAAACCACAGGTATTACTCACGAACAACTAAAATACCACACGGTGTTTTATGACCTCTATCACGAGTGTGTCGACATCGTTCAAGATACTCATCCCCAGAATCTTTACCCACTCCTCAATGCCATCGAAGCCAATTCGCGTGTTTCCGTCATTGATATACTACAAAAGGTCAGTGGCAAGGAAATAACTGCCTACACTATGGGTGATGACGGCCAATTTCGCCCTGTCACTTTCGCAGATAGAGAATTGCACAAGGTCTTAGAAATGGTAGAGGCCCACGATTACGGTCAGATAATCATCATTGTCGCTATGCTAATGGAACAACTGACCCAATGCATCGAAACCGCTGCAAAATCAGAAACAGCCTTTCTTGATAATCACGACTTGCTTCGGGCTATTCAGACCGATGCCAAGGCTATTCTCTCACTCAACTTCAAAGACACCAGACATTTCAGATCAAGTAAGACAATTTGCTATGACAAATTTTGATAATAGTTAGAGCTTAACCTACTCTGTCTCCCACTGCATTTTTACGAACTGTTGTTGTAACTCCTGAATCTGTGTATCCACTGATACTGCAGGTTTCAGATGGGCCACCTTGAGCGTAAAATCTGCGTTAATCCCTTCCATCGTAAAACCATCTTTCGTAGTGAGCAGACGTTTGAGATACCGTTTCCGCTCTTCTATCATTTTCTGGACATCATCATCGGTCAGACTCTTTAGTGGAGCATATTTGTCATAAAGTCGGGTCCCTTTATGCTTGGCAAGAAACGCATTCACAAATAAAGCATACAACTGCACATCGGTCTCCACTGCCCACGGAGACAGTTCAATGGACAGGGTCTGCAGATGTGGAGTGTGAGTCACGAATATCCCTGTGGCCGACTCATCATATTTGAACAACACACAAGCCTCCTCCCCTTTTTCCTCGTCACATTCCAACGAATAAAAATCATACTGCACATCATCAGGACTTGCATCTTCCTGAAGGGGTTGAACATAGTCCACTACGTCCCAAATTTCAAAAGACTTTGGAACACCAGCAATAGTCAATTTTGAATATTTCATAAGGCAAATGCTTTTCTCATCTTATATCAACGTCTTAGCCCATTCGGGAATATCGTCAGTGTACTGCTTGAATAGCTGGCCATCAGTAGTACGAAATAACAAACGTGGAAGCTGATTATCAATAGAGTTGTCATAAATGTAGGCACGGTCAACAAAGGTGATGGCCTTGCTAGCATTAACGAGCGACTTGTAGTAGCGGGAGATAATCTTGGAGATGGGAACCTCATGACCACCGTTCAGATAACGCTGTGTGATGCGGGCAACGTTGATGGTAGGATCAGATGTGCAAAAGCAGCCCACTCGTTGTTGAGCAACTGAATGGTAGTTGTCGTCTTGCCCGAACCATTGGGGCCGGCAACAACGCAGAGTGTAGGCCTTCTTCCTGTCATAGTCCTGCCGTATATTTCCACTCTTCAATTTCCTTGGCTACAGCCTGAAGCCTGCGTTTCTTTTCTGCCTCAGCTTTCGCGCTTGACTCGCGAGCAGCCTGAGCCACATCCTCCATCAGAGCCTGTAGCATTTCGTCGGTAGGCTCCTCGTTAGAAGTCAGACGATATCGTTTATGAATTTCAGTCATACGCTACTTTCTTTTGTCTTCGACTGTCATTTACGACTGACAAAGCTGCTGTTAAGCGAGGGGCATGATACTTCTCTGACCTGAAGGTACAGAGTGTGGCGTTGCAATGCATCGATGGCCGAGCGTGAGCAGCTTCGCGGCCTTTGGCCGCAAAGTTACGAATTCTTTTTCAAATTTTGTTCAAAATTACAGTTAAAGATGCAAAAAGCAAACATTTTGCATTTTTTATGCTCCAAAGCCGTAACATTTCCCCTTTTCCCCTACTTATAGGTAGAAAGTCGAACGAAATAAAATAATATAGGCAATGAGAATACAATACATGAGTGACCTCCATATGGAATTGTGGGATAATTCGCGGTATATTCGTGCGAATGAGTTTGAGGTCGTGGGTGACGTTTTGGTGCTCGCTGGTGACACGTTCTACCTGCGGGATACCGTCGCACCACAAAAGAAATTTTGGAACTGGGCTTCAAAGAACTTCCGGCAGGTGTTGCTAGTGCCTGGCAATCATGAATTTTATAGTGATGGCGATGTAACTGCACGAGGTGATAGTTGGCAATGGATGTTTCGTGAGAATGTAGGTTATTACTACAACAAGGTGGTTCGGATAAATGATACTGACTTTATCCTCACCACCCTTTGGTCCAAAATACCAGAGCCCGACATGTATCTCGTTCAGAGGGGTATGAATGATTTCCGGCAGATTATGTATGATGGCAGACGGTTCACACCTGATGATTTCAATTTGGAGCATGAGAAATGCCTGAAGTTCTTGAAGCAGGCATTAGAAGAAAGTTCTGCCAAGCATATCATTGTGGTCACCCATCATCTGCCGACATTGAAGGTAGTCGCTGCCCAGCACAAATCATCTGGAATTGGATCCTTCCTCATCTCTTCAACCTCCCGGAAATCACCTTCCTTCAAGCCTGGGGATTAGAACTCCTTTGCGGCATGCTGCTTGGAGGGCGAATAACATATAACAAGCAAACAACAAAAAAAAGTAGAACAATAAATCTAACAACAAATAATTATGGGACAACGAACCAACCTTCTCCTCTCGATGGAGAACAAAGCTGGCGCCCGCCTCAACAAAGTCTATCACCTCCAGTGGGGCTACGGAAAAGTAATGCCTGTTATGCTGCTCAACATCCTCTCAGGGCAGTACATCGGTGTTAGCAAAGAGAAACAGAATTTCAACTTCTGCATCCCTCACTATATGGAAGAGACCCACAGCCCAATGGACCTGTTCCTCACCTTCATCACCGAGAGCGACATCGACACCGTGGAAAAACTACTGCAGTACAAGCGCATCGAAGTTGTCATCAACAACGATGGCCATATCGAATACGCCACATCATTGAGAGACGATGACGATAAGAAGGACACCCATTTCTGGCCCATGATGAGCATCGATGACTACTTGGGCTGGGATGCCCTCGCCTCCTTCTTCTACCCGCCTTGTCACAAGGTCTGTCGCACTCTCTTCAATGATCAAGAGGAGCTCATCCCCTACTTCGATGCTTGGCAATACGATTACTCTGGCGAAGGCACACTAAAATACAAAAAAGTCAAGCGTCCCCTCGACAAATTCCGTATCGAGCCATGGGCAGCCTGGTCCATCAATGAGAAGTATATTGTTGAGGATAATATTAACGAATCAAACAGAAAGAAATAAACTATGGGCGTATATGCACACCGTTTTATAGAAGTCCTCGACAAGGACAACCATTGGCACTTGCTACCACTATGGAGCAAGTACAAAGAAAGTAGTTACAGCCAGCCCGATCTGGTTACCGATGATCTGAAACTCACCAAGCATCATTACTTTTTGCGTCGTTCATCCTCTGGTTTTTATTCCCCCGGATCATTGTATTCGGTCGACGATATCAGTCACCCGATAGTCCAAAGCGAGCTAAACGATGAGACCAGAGCCTATATCGAGCACTACGACTGACCCGTCCGTACCGAATGCTTCCTGCTGTCCGAACTCGAAGCGTTTGCCGACAAATGTCAGGAGCAAGTCTATTCCCATCTTGCCGATGCCTTTCACGACCGCAACATGCAGTTAATCATCAAGATGTTGGCCAATGCCACCAACGCTTCCAAACCGACCGAGGTCGAGGAAGACGATTATTACCGTTCCCCAAGAGCTACCTTTGATGACTATCTCGAAGATTACATAAGCGTCATGGCCGAAGTATTCAAGATCCACTTCCTTATTAGCGAAGTCGATTTCTACTACGATCCCGCCAAAGTCCGAGTGGTGTTCTTTTATGCATAAAAAATCAACAAGCAAGTAGAGCTTTTAAAAAACATAAACAATGAGAAAAACCAAAGACATAGTCTGTTACGACTTTCAAGGCTTTAAAAACAAATAATAAGAATATCAAAAAACTATGCAAAATCTCAAAACTCAAAACAAGTCCAAAAACCTACGGACGGGCTGCCACTTCTACAACGAGAAAATGGAGTTCGGCGTGTATAACGGTGAGGCATCTGACGATGACACAATCCGATCACCTTACCAAACAGCAGCAGAATCTCCGTCTGTCCATACGTCAGCGTATTACCCTCTATATGGTTGCTGTTGTAGTTAAAGTCCACGGTAAACCTGCGGCTCAACCTCTCCCTATCCTTCTCCGATAGAGGTTGCAACTCCTGCCAAGCAGCCAGTGCTTTTTTGATATTCAGATACTTCATACGATACAAATCAATCTTATTTCGGGTGCTAAGATACAAAATATTTTCTAAATGGTTGTAATCATACAACCTTTTTAACGTTATTCTCATGGAAAAAGGCCGATTTCGATCAGAAATCAGCCCTATTTTTACATTTTTTACCGTTTTAGACACAGTTGGCTTTCACCCCAAAAGCCTTCGCAATCATTCATATTGATTCTTCCGTTTATATAGTTCCGTCAATTCCAGAAGTATTCCAAACTTCTCCACCCTCTCTTCTTTCAGCTTCCCAGCATTAAGAGCTTTCCTATTCGCCTTCACCCAATTCAGCATGTCATGCTCTTCTATTCTATGCCGCGAAGGATTTCGATGGTTGCTCTCTATAAACTCAACCACTTCATTGTATTTTGCCAACCACCTCTCATCCTGCGTCATACCCATTGCTTTATCTCGCCAACTTCCCAACTAAATTACTTCTCCTGATCACAGCCTTTGGCGCATACTTATCTCTCAGCGCCTCCACTATCGCCCATTGCGCGCTATCACTCAGCGGACTCATGGTTATCACAAGATTCTCCATCGCCTGGTCACTTAGGCACATGTCATAATACGAGAATCCCAGATCCTTGTTCTGAATGATACTTGTAATCATCTTGTTCTGCTCCATATCAAACGCAGCAGTATTGAAAGTTGCAAGAGAATTACCTGGCATAAAGTATAGCACAAAACGCAACTCTTCTTGGAAGTACCACCTTTTGTTCTTATAACTCCCAACCTTGTCAAACCTTATACAAATAGAACCTTTCCCATTGGGATGTCTTACAATATCGACTGAATCTCCAGCATACTGCTGCACATCATCCACATACTCTATTTTTCTGTAGAAGCCGCATCCGTCATAGTCCGTTGTCAGAAACGGGGGCGTATATTTCGTTTGACTATATCTCACCTCTGCAGAGAACAGAAATTGTATTGGTGCCCCCAAGTTCGTAGCCACCAACCCATTATGCCTAAATCCATCCTTTTCTGTATAGGTTTTAAACAATCCTTCCTTCACTACCGACAACCGTACGCCCCAGTTCTCCTTCGTGTACATTTTCCACATCGGTATACTCTCCTCCTTCGCCTCCGTCCAGCAAGACACAAACGTATATGGTCCTAGATTTACCCCATTGGAAATGAAATTGCTTTCCTCTGGGTCATCCACACGATTCAGCCTGTTAAACCTTAGCGTTCTATTCTTTAGTATCAAAGACAGAACTTCGATATTTGTATAATGATGGATAATGGTTCCCATTTCTTTTAATTCCTTAATCTGTTTTTGTTTGCTCAAAGTGTCCGGGATACATCTTTCGAAACAAGTCGTTGATATACACAATTTCCCTCTCTGTATAAGCAAACGGCAACTTTTTCACGAAGGTACATCCCATCCGTTCCAACTTCTGGCGAGCCTCGTCAAACCCCATCTCGACAGATATCCTATCAAGAGCCAATCTCAACCCTTCTTCACTATAGATTCTATATTTACGCATATTTCGCACCTTTTCAGCCATAGGGTCATACGGAAACAATGCGACACTCCCCTGTGTCCTCTGCCATATCTCAATCGAAGCTTGCGGCGTATGCCAGAAACGGAATATGTGCGCGCCAGAATAATGGTTTAGGTCTCGATGCCTTCCATCCATCTCCACACCATAGCCTCTCTGTTCGCCAGGCCTTCGCAATGCCTCCATACCTATCGGCCATATCGGTGCATCAGAACCAAAGTTCATAAAAGGTCCTGTCGGAAAGAAATATATTACACCAGACGATACTGTGTGCAATATAGGACGGTACACATCCATCAATGGATCATAGGTCGTTGTGGCAAAGAATGCTGCGACCAGAAAACTATTTGTCAAATCCAGGATATTCGTCTCAATACCATAGTGCTGTGCCAGCCCGTTATAGTTTACTTCCAGTCCCCCCTCTTCCATCTCCTTGATTACAGGGTTCACTTGCAGTATTAGCCTAAAATCTTCCAGTTGTATCTGCCTTTCTAACTTCTGTAAAGGTGTCCACTCTCTTCTGTACAGTGACGGCAGGCATCTCTCATGAAACTCACTCTCGCCACGAAACAATGGGGACATCGGCATGGGTGCCGCTGCCAATCTATTATCGTATAGCGTCATGACCTCAAACTGCGGTGCCGTATGAAATCCAAAACTCCATCCTTGTTCTCTGGTCAAATAATCAAACACTGCAAAAACATCGGGAAAAATGCACTGATTCACTATCATTCCTTTGATTCTTTCTGTTTCAACGATACAGGTGACATATACACTATGGCTTATCTACCAATTTTTGTTGTAGCTATTACTGATGGCATTGACATACCACAAACCACATTACGACATATCCCTTTTCAACTTATCAAAGCATCTATGGTTGTCCTTCGAGAAGTGAAGTCCAAAGATATCCTCCTTCACTTCGTCGGCTGTTTTGTGCATCAATCGGGCTATCTGACGGATGTTCGACATTGGGTATTTCCTTTTCAGGTCAAGCAACGAAGGCTGGCCTTCTGACCGATAGTAGTCCCTCACCTTTTCCATCAGTTCACGACCATATTTTAACTCTTTCGCATCATTCTTGTTCTTGTTGTTCTTTAGCCAGAAACACACGCTCTTACTACCAACATCCAACATGTTAAAAACATTTTTCAGCTTGGTATAATGATACAATTGGTGCGGTGTGTCCGGTTGTCTTGCCTGTACAAACTTTGCCTTATTATTCGCAGTTTCTTTTCCTACCAATGCCATCTCTTCATATAATATTTTCAGTCAAACATTCCAACTTCATAATCAGCCAAAGCCTCCCTTGTGCATAACAATGCTTTGTGAGCTTCCTCATGGGTTGGTGTATCTCCTTTATGTATTACATTATTCCTCACATCCATTACATGCGCTTTCACGTCGTTCATATCCTTCAAAGGTATAGATAGTTTCTTTAGCACTTCTACCACTTTCGCAAATCCATCTGCCTTCTTTAATACAAACTTGTTTAATTTATCTGGCACATTATTACCTTCCAGATAGTCTATAAGTTTCTTTTTCAACGCAACCTCTACTGCGGTAGCGCAGTTCAGCACCGCAGCCCTTGTATCATGATTAACTAAATTAACACGGGCATTGTCTAACATCTCGTATGGCACCGACACTGTCTTATCGTAACTTCTTATTGCTCGTTTTATGTCTGTAAAAGTTAGTCTCGGTGCCCTGTCATCCATGAGCATCGGCGACATTCTTATCTCACCTAGCCACTTCCCATTTTCCTTTATTGCAGCCGATAAGTTTATCTCACACAAGTCGTTGGGCACTGTATCTGCATTAACTCTAATTACGTGTGGGTTGAAAACATGTAAGGCATGCAATACTTTCCTCGCCATATTCTGGATGACACCCGAATATAATCCATCTGCGCCATCCTTTGTATAGCATATAACTAATACTGCCGAGACAGAGGCATTAATGGTAGTCACGTCATTGATGGTCACATAATTATCAATCTTACCCCATTTCTCAATATCTAGACCATATTTGGGGAGCATTTCAGGCATACCGATATCATCGAAATAATCTTTTCTGTAAACTGTTGGTATAACCACTTCCAGAGCACAGTTTTCGGATACACGTATGGTAAAATGCTTCCCAAGCAGAAATTCTTCAACTGCATACCTATTTTCCAATTCAACGATGTACACGCTCTTTTGCTTATACTCGGATAAATCCATAATTATCTCTTTTTAATTTATACAGCGGTTCCCCATTTGCCATAGTCCCCTATACTGCAACACAGCCGCAGCCTTTTCACCACAAATATACAACTTATTCTCCAATATTCTAACCTTACCACCCAAAATCTTCACTTTTTTCTTCGAACCCATTGCAAATAAACCAAGAAAAGCCAGCCCACGGCTGACTTTTCTCATTCTATTCGTATTGATTCTTTCTCTTATATGATTCACATAATGCAAGCAATTCTTTGAACGCGACAGTTCTTTCCGGTTTCATCTCTCCGGCATTTAATCGCTTCCTATTGGCCTTTAGCCAATTGAGCATATCATGTTCTTCTATTCGATGACGTGACGGGTTTCGGTGGTTGGTATTTATAAATTCAACCACCTCATTGTACTTTGCCATCCAACGTTCTTCTTGCGTCATAAGATCTATCATTCATTGCTACTTTCAGTCTTTTCTTCCTCATACTTTACAATGCTTCGTATATACTCAGCGAAAGCGCCCTCACCATTAACAATCATTTTCAATTTATCATGTAGAGAAGATGCAGATACTACCGTATTCACAATAATAGGCTTGTAATAATCCTTATTGGCAATTATTATATTCTGACATTCTGCATTATCAACTACCTTGCTCAACACATTATTTGCAGCATCAGTACAACGCTCCGCCGTATTCATTTCTGCATTTTCAAGCCAAGTATGTAACCGTTTAAACTTATCCGGTGTCATCGCATAACCGCTTTGGCCATTTAGCACCTTGCTGCGTATTTCATTAACAGCGGTAGATATTGAAGCAAACTTCACCTTTTCTAAAAGCGCCCTCCAAGTCTCATCATTAAACGCCGTATTTCGAGCCACAAAGTCCAGCAATGCCTCCGCTAGTTTATTCAGAGTTCCCAAGTTTGTTGCCTTCAGATACTTGGTTCCTATCAATTTCTGGCATGCCTTGTCCCAATTAGTATTTGTATGATTAGCTGTATTGGTTTGTACAAACTGACCAATATTCTGATCTATCATTTCGTTTACACACTTTTCAAGAAGCGCTTTTGCCAATGGTGTTTCTGAAGCCAGCAACGCATCAATCCAACTCACGTCATTCAACAGAGTAAAAAAGCCTTTAGTCTTCTCTTGTTCGGGTATTTCTATAACACCCCAAGAATCCGCAAAAGCTATCATCGTTTCTTTCGACACTGTAAGAATGCTCACAAGATTAGTCCAGTTCTCTATAAACTCTGGATACTCCGCCTTGCCGTCATGCACCTTTTTCTCTACCATGCGTTTCACCGCAAACTTCCAGCAGTTCAAATTTCTATTCGCCACAACATCTTTCATAAGCTGAGCTGTACTCGTGTAGAAAAGAGCCTTCTTCGTAAACAATTCAACATGACTATCGTCTTCGGGGAGCTGTTCCAACGAAGTGGCAGCCTTCAACACAAATATCTCGTCATACTGTGGCTTATTCTTATCTCCCTGTACTTCCTGCCACAACTTTTGTATATAAGTGGCATCCACTTTGCTTTGCAGCTTGTCATGGAATATATCCTGTATGCATATCAGCTGATAGGCTAATGCCGCATTAGCTTGTTGTTCGCTCAATGTTTTAATGGCATAGTCATCTACCTCCTTTACGGTATAGTTCTCATCATCTTTCAGATAGATTAATGTCGAAAAATAAGGGAATTCATCTCCTATGTTATCCTTCAACACTTTGTTAACATCAGACGCTTTAGCCTTTATGGGATACTTCTGATACCCATCGCCAGCCATCTCTACATAGTCAATGAATCTCTTGGGGTCAATCTCTGTTGCTGGGCATATCTTACTTATCTCAAACTTCGAAGCAAAATCACAGATAAACAGTTTCTCCAATTGATTGAACAATGAGCCACCATCCACTTCGTTATTTTCAATAATACTATTGCAGAATGTTGCTGAACAACTTTCTGCCAGTTCCTGCGGCAAATGGCTGAAGATGGTTTGTTCATAATCAGCAAACTCCGAAGTCTTCTGCTTCCGGGTAATATATCGAGTACCAAAATAATTCCATATCTTAGCAAGCACCAGCTTACCATCTGCCGTCAGTTTGCTTTCATCTATCTGTCCTATCAGTTTTACCGCCGTAACATAACTATTAACCTCAGCATCATGCACCTCCTCTTCGAGCATGGTCATAAACTGACCGTTGTCTACATACTTATTGATGGCAGGGTTCTTATCTGCCCCTGTAAAGCAGTTACGAATATAACGTCTGATAACTATTTGTAGCGCATCGTCAGGTTTAACACCATATACCAATGCCGAAATCTCCTTGGGTAAAAGCTTCATTACATCACTTCCAAGAAGAATCTGACTATAGCCAGTTAAATATTCCTGGTTAAGAATAAACTCCTCTGTACTAACCTTTTGTCTTCCTGTTCCTTTGGAATCATTTTTCTCTATTTGGGGATTGCGCAGTATATCATCCTCTTTCAGCGTATAAATGGCTATTGATACGGGATGTATTTCCTCGCCCCATTGAAATGTCAACGCCACCATCTCATTTAAGAATGCAATTATCTCTCTAACATTGGGCAATGGACGTTCGTGACGATAGCACCTACTTATCAATTCCTTATCCTCCCCACTTATTGTATCATCAAAAGCTTTGTTTATCAATATACCAAACACCGCCTTATAATCAGATACTATAGGCTCTGACACCCGATATACTACAGGGAATGTCTTATCCAAGTATCCACGGAGTAAATCAATTTTTACATCAGGATATTCTGCCTCGGAAAAAGCCGCTGCAAGATGTTCCTCATCATAAGGAATAATGCACCAAATGTTTGGATATCCATCATCTGCAAAAAAAGTCTGTATGAGCGACTAGAACTGCTGAACTTTCCTTGCTGGCAATCTGTCCATGTTATCAAAAACCAAAACCAGTTTCTCATCAGCGGGGATTCCTTTCGAAATTTCATCCATCCAATCCTTGAACTCCCTTACTGATGGTTCTTGTTCACTGATAACAAAAGACGTAGTGTCGCTTTTACTGTCAGTATTATACATCGCCCACATGTCTCTTAGCTTTCCACAACAGCAAGCGATTATCAGGAAAAACAGAATCGGGCCAAAAATAATTAGAAGATCAGCCCACCAGCAAAGGCATTTACCCACGAGGTCAAGTAACGGTATCAGTAGACCTGTCACTAATAGAAGCAGAACAAACACCTTTGTCCAATTATTAACTGATGGCACCGTGATATTTTTAGAATATGACTTCCGCGACAACAGCGATTCCAACTTTTCTGGCCAAGTGCATTCTTTCTCTATTATCTGACCGGCAATGTTTGAATTCAGCACACGCATCGTTGTCATACCAGTCAGTTTTTCTTTAGCAATCAGTTCCTTAGTGAGCAATTCCAAAATTGAACGACGTTGCAAATCCTCTTGATTACCCCATGCATCAAAACAGAAGAAATAATATTTTTCCTTCAGTTCCTTATGTAACAGACCTATTACGTTAGACTTACCGCTTCCCCACTTTCCTTCAAGCCCAATCAGACGAGATACAATAGGTTCTCTCATGATATCAATCGCATGAATATGCTTAGCTATTGCACATGCCAACCGCTCTTGCGACTTTCCGCCAAACAGGTCTACTCCTTCTGGCTTATTACTGAGATACTGTGGATAAATTGTTTTATCCTCTGTAATCTCTTGATGATTGTTCTTATCCATAAGTTTTTTCTCCTTTCGATTTTTCCTATAATCCGTATTTCCTTACAGACCTATGGTCTTCTTTAAAACCACAAAGAGGCATGTGCTCATCGCACATACCTCTTCATCCTTGTCTCTCTCTTCTCCTCCTTCATTGTATCAACTTTATTTTTATAATTCTATATTGCTTTCAGCGAGAAGGCCATTTCAAAACTGATAAGCCTGTCGCTATTCAGGTATTTCTTCCAAGCATCCTCATGATGGCTTGTTTCCGAAATTTGCGTCGGTGTTTCCTTCTTGAATCTCTGGTAAACATATTCCAGCATCTCCTTTTCATCCTCACTGAAATAAGTCATGTCTGGAGATAGATTTGAAACCAACTTAGTACCTGCCCTTCCATCAGAGTATTGCACGATCTCCTGGCTAATATCGTTATAGAAGCTGTATACGCGATCCCAATGCAAGGGCACAGGACCGTGAGCAATAGCTTTGTAGCACAGGCCGGTCATTCCTTTGCCCGTCAAGCGGTATGCCAAAAAGTCCGTATAGAAAAGGAGCTTGTTCATTTTGGTAAAGAAAACGCCATCACCCCTCTCTATAAAATATAAAAGGATGTTCTTCAGCTTATCTATCGACTGTGTTGCAAAACCATTATAAATGGTTCTACGACAGATGTTAAACACATGTTCCACCTCAAACTCAGAATGCTTCGCGCTCTTCCACGACCTGGTCTTCTCCATCAACTTTGCAAAATCGTCTTCAGAGAACTGTTCACGCGAATTAAGCACAAAAGCAAGGAAGAAGTCTGGATTCATAATCGACATCAGCACCTTGCCGTTTGCTTCGCTGGGCATGTCCCCATTCTCATACAAGCGATATTGGTTCTCGCCAAAACCTAGGATTGTCGACATTTTAGTGGCCGAAAGTCCATAGTGCTGGCGTATGCGCTTGATCTCTTCTGGGAACGGGATGCCATATTTAGCCCGATACTGATTATACACCTGAGCAATGTTCGCTTCATCCAGTTCCGTTGTTGTGAATCGCTCATGGGTATCCTCACATTCATAAAACTGATGGATATAACAGAACTCCTCCTTGCGAAACGTCAAGGTTGACGGTTCACAACGAAGCACAGCATTACCACTGCTAAACGGACTTTTCATTACCTGCTTAATCATATTCATCAGTTTTTAAATGGATAATTCATCGGATGTTAATCCTCTGGTTCAATATTCATTACGACCAGCTTTCGATAGGTTGGTGCTATTTCCAATGCAGCAAGGGTTTGAAGGTTCTTGCCTCTATCATCCCGGAATATGATGTCGAACACCTTGATTTTCTCCTTTAGCCGCTTTAGGAATTCTTCTACTTGTTCTTTTGTTGCCACTGCATTTGTTTAAAAGTCGCTGCAAATATACACCTTTTTATCGAAAAAAACAAGTAATCATGTCATTTTTCAACGGAAAAGTTATATATTTAACATTTTCAATACAACTTATCCACTAAAAAGTCGAAACCATCTCTCTTCCTGCGTCATATTCCCACTTTTACAATATTCCCGCCTATTCAGCGTTAAACGGATCAAAGAACCCCTGATCTTCGCCCCCCCTACCGATTCTCTGCAATGGCACTTAATCTAATGAGGTCATTTCTCAAACCACCTGTTAACATATTATCAACCATTCTGCCATATTTTGTCTGCAATAAGGCATTATTTGATTTCTTTTCTATTGCCTCTAAATAATCCATGAAAAGTTGAACGACATCAATTCTGACCCTCATATCCTTCTTACCATTACTCTTCTCTGGAATAGGGAATTTTTGAACTAGACTTTCATAAACTTCTTTCTCGAATAAAGGCGTGTCTTGCAATATTAGTTCAACATAATAAAACCTATTTATCAGTTCAGTCACATAATAATGTCCCTTAGCTGTTATTGTTATTGAGAATGTTTCTTGTGGCAAATTATTCCAGCTAATATCAGATAGTACTTTATCTGTCTCTATAAAATTATCCGTCAATAGTGACTCCAGCTCTTTATTAATAACATCTTCCCTATAGCCATAATCCAAGAATTCTTTTAGTAGATCGCTATAATTTATGAATTTATTTATATTGCCTTCAAAAGACAGTTGTTCATCGAGTACTTTTAACAGGTAGTATTTAATAAAATAATCAGAATTAGGACTTGATGGGTAGAGTATATTTTGTATCTTACTAGATCTATGATTATAATACAACTTATTTTCCAATGCTATTGTTTTTACAAACTCATGAATAGGTATAGTAATGATATGATCACCTTTGTTAAACAATACTCTCAATACATATTCAGACACATCTGTATAACCCGAAATCAGAAATGTCTTAAACAAATTAAGCCCTTCTCTGATATTAGGGAAACTCATATGTCTTAAAAAGTCTAATATGGGAGCATTCTTTTCGCCAAACAATGAGCTTTCTATTCCAGTAAAGAATTCTTCAATTTTATCTTCGTTAAGCATATATTGTTTGTCCCTAATGGGTCCTGTAAACGAATGGTTTTTACTGAATTGAATATTCTTCACCAAGTAGTTAAGCCTTTTCTGTAACACTTGTCCATAATCTGGCGCTGCAATATGATACGCATTACTTATGAAAGCATTAAAAGGAGGTCTGTTCCTCCAGTTATAGTAATACCCTTCTCGTAATGAAATAATTACGCCAAATCTAGCTTGTGTATTCAATGAGCATGCGTTCAAATATACTTGTTCTTGAATCTTGTCGCTTAATTGATCGGCATTATCAAAAATCACCACTATTCTTTTATGAATTTCTCTAGTAAGATACTTGTTAATCGCCATGAAATGTTCTTGACTATTACGCATTTTATCTTTAAAAAACAATGCCAACTCTTTTTGATACTCATCTTGATTGTTTTCAAAACTATATCTCCATACCCCCTTCTTGTTTTGATTAATTTCTCTTATATAAATACGTTCTAAAACCTCTAACGAGTTGATATTGAGTTGTGGGTATTTATCGCTAAATTGAATTAGTAAATCTTCATAGATATTCTCAAAATGAACACAATCCGCTCCTGTGTAGTATTTCATTAGGTTGACAAATAAGTACGGATTGTCTTTCAAATTTTTCCCGTCTGATTCATTCTTGAATAAAAAGTTCAGAAAAGTCGTCTTGCCAGCTCCTCGAGAACCAATAATTATAATTGGTTTGGGGGTTGCAGAGTTTGAGGATTGCGACGGGAAGTTTTCAATCTCATCCGTAATCTGGTGACTTATACTATCGGAGTTAACAGCTTTTACCACTTCATTTAATTTGGGCGGAGTGTCACGAAACAATCCTCTCAATTCTCTTTTGTTTTTTATTACCTCTTTGTTTTCGACATAACACTCTTTTATGAACTCGATATCATCATCCTCTTCATTGGAATTAAAAATATCTCCAAACACCTTGTCTATAATTGGTGCGAGTTTCGCCGAAAGGTCATTTCTTACTATTTCATTATCTTTATTCAATATAGATGATAGTACTGTTTTTGAGAATGATATCTCTACATCGAACAACTGTTTTATGCCACAATTCCTAATAACAGACTCTTTAGAAAGCGTATTCCAGAATTCAACATAATTATTGAGAATGTCTTCAACTCCGTTATAAACTATACAGTTATTCTCTTTCCAAGGAATACCGTTTGTATTAATGAATTTGGCTATGATATATTGTTTTCCATTTGTAACTACACCAATATCACATCCACAGTCATCTAAATAATGGCGAATTTGATCTATTACATCTTTATTGGAAGAATAAATTGCATTAAGCTTGCATCTTCTCTTGCTTTGATTTGGCAAAATAAGGTCATTAAACTGTCTTTTGGCTTCAATAATCAGAGAAAAGCCAGCTATCGATATTTTGTAGTCAAAATAACCGCTGTCAACGTGACCTTCTCTTCTTATGTCTGCTTCATCCCATCCTAGCACATCAATCAAAACAGTATCAATAAGCTTTGATCTTGTGTCAGACTCCGACATATTAATAGATTTATATGTCTCGAAATTATTCACGAACTTGTCGAAATGTTCTTTTGACTCGTCAAACGTTATTGTATTCATATTTGTATCCATTATGATTATCTACCTTTTGTTTTGACCTCAAATATAAGTCGTCCTTCTACTCATTTTCGCAAGTACATGCGGAGTGTCAATGTATGCTCCAGTGAAGCCGTATGGTCCATCATATACCTCAGCCGGTCCAGCTCCGCATTCACCTTCATCTCCCGCTGATACGTCACCCTCATCGGAAACCACACCTTGGGGTCACCACACATACTTGTGTCGCGTCCCAATTCACTTCCCGTTTCTTTCGTCGTCATCATATCACTCTGGTCTTCAGTCGCTTTATGACTTCAACATTTCAATATCGATGCAATGTCGGTGCCTCCCGACTTCTTGCCTTTCAAGGCACAAAGATAGTGAAATATTTCTATTTTTCTACAATCTTATGCATTTTTTAACATAATCTCTCATGCCATCCTTTTCCGCCCTCGTCAAACATCGTAAAAACCGTTATAAACAATTCGCCCCTGCAACTCCTTCCAGAGTCACAAGGGCTGATAAGACATCGGGCAACTATCAAGCATCTGGCAGTAGTTTATGCCATGTACTTCAATCACAAATACTCACGTGCTGGTCATCTCTTCCAAGACCGTTTCAAGTCTGAACCCGTCCGCTCGAGCTCTGCCTTGCTTGCCTAAGCAAGAACTTTGATTGCCATAGTAAATACATTTTTGATACACAGGCCGATAAGAGAGTTTCATGTTCCATGTTTCAGAATCCAAGTATCTCTCGAATCACAGTGCAAAATTAAGGATTAATTTTCATATATCAGCGGCTTGTCCGCTGAGTCGAAACCCCGTTGTCCCAGATTCCGTGCGAGCACAAAAAAAAGGCCGATGCGTTAGCACCGACCTTAATATAGTATATTCAAATTTTCAGGATATATCACATTTGTGAGCCCCCGATTATCACAGCAGCTGCAGCAGATCGTAGTACATCGGAATCGTATCCCCTTTGTTCTCCTTGCGCATCAGTTTAAAGCCGTTACGCTCGTAGAAAGGCACTGCCGACGGCAAAGCATCCACCGTCACAAAGCAGCAGCCCGTGCGGTTGTTGGTGATAAACGTATGCTTCACAAAGTCCAGAATGTCCGTTCCGATGTGCCGATGTTGGGCATTCACGTTCACACCCAAACGAGCAATCTTCACGGCAGGATAGTCGCTGCGATGCTTGCGGTGAGGGAAACTGTTGCGGATTCGTCGCCAAGTAGCCTTGTCAGATTCAGAAAGCGAGATGCGGTCGTTGGATAGCGAGAAGAATGCTACCGTCATATCCTCATCCTCTACGATGTAGGTCACGGCCACAAGTCCCTGCGCATAAAACTTCGCATCCTTCAAAAGGAAAGCATTCAGGTCTTCCTCTCCGCAGTCAAACGGCTTGAAGACATGCTCATCTGTCAGGCGTACAATCTTCATCTTCCCTCAGCCAACTATCAGAAAGCAAAAGTAAGCATAGACTGGATGAATGACGCACCCTTAGCCACACGAGCCTTCTCCTCAGCAGAAGCCTTCTCGTGCTTCTCCATCTCGGCCACGAACTCGTAAGCATCGTCGCCTTTCAGTACCGGTGTCGGTTCAATAGGTTTTGCCATAATCTCTAATCTTTAACGTTTTACGTGGACGACTAATCATCCCTTTCTGGCTGCAAAGATAGTTATTTTTCCGATATTATTGCAATCTTTATGCCAAAATCTGCACTTTTCGCATGTTTTTGAGCAATTATGACTGAAATTTCGTACCTTTGTCCTCCGAAAAACAAATTAAACATGCCCAGACAGCCAAGAGTAACATCAGGAACCGACATCTACCACGTCATGCTACGCGGTATCAACCGGCAGGACATCTTCGAAGACAAGGAAGACTATGTCCGCTTCCTCCTGTGCATGCAACAGATGCTTGAACCCTATGACGACCTGGGCAACCGCCTCCCTCCACTCTGCACCTTCTATGCCTACTGCCTCATGTCAAACCATGTGCATCTGCTCATCAAGACCCATCATGAAGACATCGGTGCCACCATTAAGCACTTGGCTGTCATGTACGCCTTCTATTTCAATCGCAAGTACTCACGTGCTGGCCATCTCTTCCAAGACCGTTTCAAGTCCGAGCCAGTGAATGATATGGCTTACTTCACTACCCTATTGCGCTACATCCATCAGAATCCCTTGAAGGCAGGCATCGTCCAGCATGTAAGCGACTACCCTTGGAGCAGCTGGCAAGAATACACCGGCGAAACTCCCGCAGCCCTTTCCCTCAGCGCTACCAATGCCGTCTTGAAACGAATATCTATTGACAACCTTCGGGAACTTGTTGACACCCCGCTCTCCGACGATGTGATGATTCTTGATATCGACGATAGTCCCCGCATCACCATTGGTGACCAAGAAGTCCGCCAATACCTGCTTGACCATTTCCAGATTTCTATGCCTTTGGAGGTTCAGGCCCTCGACAAGGAACAGCGCAACCAGATTCTCCTTTCCCTTTTAGACCTCGGAGCAGGCTTACGCCAGTTGTCCCGTCTAACAGGCGTAACCTACGGAGTTATCAACAAGCTGAACAAGAGAAGATAAAGTGATCAGAGTCCCCTGATCCAGAGGATAGTGCTACACTTAGTCTGAAACCTGGTAGAGGATCTCAGCTTAAAAGTCATAAAGTAGAAATTGTTAAAGGATCTCCGTTTCTTAAGACTGCTGCAATCTTTGGTGCTAATGCTGGTGGTAAAAGTAATTTCATTAAGGCCATAGAATTAGGTAAATACTTGGTTCTACATGGTACAAGAGCCGATGAACTGATTGATTACACCCCGTTCCGCTTATCAGCAGAAAACAAGAAAAAAGACACAACGCTCATATACCATATTTTATGTAATAACAAGAAATACGAATATGGTTTCAGCTATAATGATGAAAGGATAAGCCACGAGTGGTTACACTATATTACTAGGAAAACTACATATATTGTATTTTCACGCAATCAGGAGCAGTCCATCAGCATGCCATACCTGCAGAAGCTCAATCCCAAAGACGATGAATTTCAGTTCCTGCAGTTCATTGCAAAGGCCACGACGCCAAAGCAATTATTCCTTCACGAACTGTTTACACACAACATTCACGACAACACAACCGATGTGTCTGACGTTGAAGCCGTTTTATCTTGGTTTACCGACACGCTGAAAATCATCTTTCCGGAAACACCATATAAACAAGGTGTAGTGCTAAAGGCTGCTGATGACGAAGATCTTAAATTAGTCATTAATGCTTTGCTTTCTTTTTTTGATACTGGTATCGATGACGTATATCTGAAAGATGTAGAATTCGAGAAGCTCAACATTCCACTTAATCTGCAACGAAGCATCAAGGCAGACCTGTCGAAATCCGAAAAAGGAGAAACATTTGGTGCGTTAAATCTTGACGGAGATCTATACCTGATTAGGCTTTTTGACGGAGATATATCCGCCAAGATGCTTATGACAATCCACCATCAAAACGAAAGTGGAGCAGCAGAATACTTCTCACTTAGAGAAGAAAGCGATGGTACCAAACGACTTTTCGATTACATTCCGCTTATTCTAGACTTTATCTATGGCGACAACGTATTTGTCGTCGACGAAATGGAGCGCAGCTTGCACCCTACCCTCATAAGGAAGATTCTAGAGATTTTCTATCTGTATTCTAACGACACCCCAAGTCAGCTAATTTTCAGCACCCACGAAAGTTTCTTGATGACCCAGCATCTCTTGCGTAGCGACGAGATTTGGCTGATGGAGAAGAATGAGGGTATCAGCAGTCTATATAATATCGATGAGAAGTTCAATCCTCGTTACGACAAAAAACTACGCCAAAGTTATTTGGATGGTTCTTATGGTGCAATACCCAAACTTGCAGATAATAAGGAACTTGTTGAGTTCTTGAATAAAGTCAAGTTAGATCACAAATAAAAAACGAACCCGCCCCTGCAACTCCTTCTAGAGTCACAGGGGCGGATTCTTTACTCCCTATTTTTCACCTTTTCCAACCGTTCTCGGCAGTGCTCTTTAGTTATCCTCTATCCAGCGACACCGCCGCTGCCCTAATCTTTCTCCTTTTTCCCTAAATAGAAACCATTTCTGCCTTCTATCGAGAACTCTATATAGTTAATATTAGTAAGGTTGGCTCTATAGTTTGGTTCTGGCGACTTATTGTCAATGATAATTAACTGATAGTCTTTAATATTGTCATTACAGTATTTGAAGAAACGTGTCTGCGTAGTCTGCTCCGCAAACTGTTTTCCATCACTAAAATGAGCTGTAATCGGTGAATCCAGAACTAACACATTACTGAATGGAATGTCCTTAAGTAGGCTGTACTCCAATAACGACATCAATATGGCTGCACATGTAACGCCTCTTGCACCCTTTCCACACGTAATGCGCTCTTTTCCTCCAAGCACGAAATCAAAACCATTCTCATCAAAAACGACAGGCTCGTTCTCCTTCAGCACGTTCCAATATACAAGTTTCTCCTTAACCAAGTTGCAGAACTCTTCATTAATAGACGTCTCTCTTTTATATTCTGGAGCAGCTGGTCTTTTAGTCTTCTCTTTCTCTAACTCTGCTAATTTCTTATAGAGTCGCTGTGATTCCTCCTGTAGAAATCTTGCTTCTGTTTTCTTTTCGATGTTTTCTTGATAACGCGCCAAAAGATTCTTAATCGATAATAATTGGTTACTAAAATTATTCACCTCGGTTGCAATACCATCCAATTCATGAGTGATGACGTTTATTTTATTTAGCAAGCGAAGTTTCTCCTTTCCCTTCTTCTCTATCACATCTTTTATATCCTTTAGTTTTGCTTTCACCTGGTCATACTCATTCTGAATAGAGGCTAGGAACTCATCATTAATCTGTGTTTTGTCTTTGATCTCAGAATTGCAAACCGGACAAACATGAGTCTCTGTGAGGATGCTAAACAGATTGGCACCATCAAATAAATACTCGTAGCGTCCCAAATCGGTTATATAGTGATTCTCCAACATTTCCATCCTTTTGATGAACTCATTGGCAAACATTTGTTTAGACATTAACTGGCGTTTCTCATCTTCCAGTTTCGCCCTTCTGTCATACAATGATCTCAGTTTATTTTCATCCTCGGAGATTTTGCTTCGGAGAGCTTTCATGGCTGTTTCATCTTTGAAGTCTGCAAAGCTCACATCGCCTAATGCTTGTATTTTCCTATTTATCTCTTCAATACTATCCTTCGTAATCTCAATCATTCCTGTATATCTCAGATTACGATGCTCAGCCTTTTCTTGACTTATAAAATTACTGTCATCTTCACCCGTTGTAAGATAGTAAATCACGCTCTTTTCTTGCGTCGCACTAACTTTCTCATCCGATGGATTGAATATCGGTGTTTCAGAAACGATTCTATTTTCATCGGCCAGTATCAGGTGTCTTATCCAAGTATATGTAAACGATGCTTTGTCTGTGGTACTCTTTCGCAACTGCAAATCGCCCTCAAACCCATTCAATTCCATGAGGTATTGTGAGTATGTTTTCCTTTTATTAGTTGCAGAAATTGGGTAGGCAGTTCCGTTAATGGTATTATTTTCAAACAGCTCATAGGTACAGTCTTTCACCGTTACGGATTTATCTTTGAGCAGTCGTCTGACGGTATGAGTCGCGGCATCCTCTTTAGTGACAATTTCCATGTAAAAGGTATCATACCCTTGTCCTTCAGGCGGTAGCTTAGGGGCATCTTTCTTACCCAACATGAAATCAATCAGAGAAAACACAGACGATTTTCCCATCTCTGATGGACCAAACAGAAGGTTGCAACCATCGTTGAAGTCCACCCTTGAAATAATCATCCATTCTCCTACGGCTATGACAGACTTGATATAGAAACCTTTATTCTTCATAAGCGATTTCATTTAAAACCGATTCATAACTAAACTCACTTCCCCATTCAGCCATTTTGGCATATACCAGACTATTCAGGCTGCTGTCACTCTTTCGTCCCATCAGTTCATGGGCTTTCATAATGTTCTCTACCAGCTTATGCTTATAATCGCCTTCTATTTGCTCATAAAGGGCTGCTCCAAGTTCTGTTGCAGAAAACCTGACTACACGGTTAGAAAAATCACATTTTACCACTCCTTTTGAAAGCAACAAATCCAAAGCTGGCAATATCGCATCACGGCTATTGATATAACTTGAGCTCCTATATGGTATCTCAGGATGAAGACTCTCCTCATCTTTGCTCAAATCAGAAAGATAAAGAGCAAAGTATGAATAGATTGCCAAGCGTTCCACAGTCATGGCCTTTTTACAAGTGGTCATGATTGCGAGCAATCTTAGCGCTACCTCAAATGTACCATTTAATATCTTCACTTCTTTTTCCATACCAGTTTATCCTCATTAGATAGTTGGAAGCATACCCCTTTTAACTCCCCAGAACTTAATTCACCACTAATAATGCGGTTCTCTTTCTTGGGCATAGTGGTTGCGTGTTTGGTCACTTGCTTCACGCGTTCATAAGCATCTTTATAATGTTCATCATGCGTGTCCGCTACATGATGCATCATATCATTCTCCAATTCTCTAAACTCATCGGTATCGCCTGGGCAATTCTCTTCACTCATCTTCTTGACTGATTCTGCCATCCAGAATTCATCCCTCGCAAACTCGAAATGGCGTGCAAAATCGGTCTCTTCGATATTTTCTGGTGTCACATCGCTAACGCCCTCCACGTCATTGTATGCATCCATAAGATGGTGTATATACTTGGCCTCGTAGTCTTGGTGTTCCGCCGGTGTGTCTATTTTTATTCGCTTTATATCATCCTTTCTCACCCCAAAATATTGAAAGTACACATGTCGGTTCTCGCGTCGATGAACATCACTTATCAGTTTGTCTGGAGATATAAGCTTAAATTTTTTGTAATCAAAAGCATCTATGAATTTCTCCAAGTCACTTTCCAGTTTAATGCTCTTCTTCGACTCTATCTTTCCTGCAATATCCTTATCCCAGGCATCCTTGATTTCCTTTTTCAAGTTATCTGGATTGGAGTATATCTTATTGAATGGTCCACTTAACCCTTGCGGCGACATTAAAAAGTATTCCCGTGGCATTAGGATTTCCCCAGTATAAACATGATACAAGAACTTACCCAATTCAGCTATCACGTCACTTCGATTAACCGGATGGTCATAATGCTTGCACTGATAAATATCGCAATCACGTTTTGCAATATCATAATAGGCTATCACATCGACACCTCCATCACCGGCTCCTCCTAATCTGAAAACATCCTCGTATTTCTTCTCCTTTCCTTCTTTCAGGCACCAATAAGCCCATGAGGCCACCAATTCTTCATAGGTGTCCTCATCCATCGTCTTCAGGATATCCTTATCTATCCTATGCTCATTAAAAAGAGCTGCGCCTTTTAGTCCGTGCTTGCTTTCCGGCTTTTTCAGTATCTCTTTTGTTATTGGCATATATACTATCCGTAGCACCTATATTCAACCAAAAAGGGGTATTCATTATTTCATGAACACCCCTATTATGTATAAATATTTTAAGATTCTGTTGCAACAGGCTGACTGTTTTTTGCATCAATTACAACATATTGCATAATGCTGGCGGCATCCATATGCGGTGGCAACACACTATTCAATACTGTACCAGTTACATGACGATAAATCATACCTCCGACAAATGCCAATCCATAGTCCACTAGTGAAATCACAATATCATTGCTCCTCAGCGACTTTTCATCCTTAGCCATTCCTTTCCAACCGGCTATTTTGGCTACCAATGTTGCACCCTCTTGAAGCAATACGGCACCATCTGGGACCTGATATCGAAGACTCACATGAAGAGCTACTGCTTCATTTCCTTCTTGATGCTGGAAAACAATCAAGAAACTCAAGCGGCTCTTCGCTACTTCTTCCTTTGTCACTTCATCATCGCGTACGATAGATGACGGCAACTCTCTAATCTGCAATATTTCAAATTGATTCATCTTCATAACTATCTGATTTTTAAACAATCATTTTTCTTATATACTGCTTTAGCGGCACACTTCGATAAGCTAACTGCATATCAAACATATCATCTAACCCATCGCTACTCAGTTTCTTACGAGCATTTGCTTTCGTAAGCGGTGTAAAATTCGATGCATCTAACGACACATACACCTCTTCGTAATAGTATGCTTTGTTCTTATTAAATATGCCACTCAATCCAAGGCGACCTTCCATATAGTCCATCACCTGCACTGGGGTAACCTCAGTTAATACGAAAGTGCTAACAGGTGTTTCCTCAAACAGACGCACGAACAAGTACAACACACCGCGCGTGCGGTCTGTATAAAGTGAGGACAGCGGTTCGTCTAGAACCTGCAAGTGTCCCAGCAAACTAATTGTCTCATTCTGTTTCATTCCTGTAATCCGTTAAAGGTTGTAATCCAAATTCCTTATCTCTGAAATCATCTAAATTGATGCCTGCATATTCGGCAACAACAAGATGCCCATTAGAATCAGCTTCGCGCTGCATAACGCCAACCTCGGGGACCATATTGTATTTGGCAACAGCAGTTCCCATCCTGGTTACGAACCTTGCTTTTGCTGTCGTGTTCTTTCTTCTATCATGATTATTCCAATACCATTCAGCAAGCTTTTCAATGTCCAAAAAGAACGAAAGTGAGTTTTCTTTTAAATGCTCATACTGATCTTCCAATGGACTGTTCGGCGCTATCGTCATTGGCAACTCCGATTGTGTGTTGGCTATTCCCTCAAACTCTTGTTCGTTTTGTACCAACTCGTCGTTTTTCTGCAAGGGATCATGTACAGCACGATACATCACACCATCTGCAGGTATAAAATATTGGTCCAACGCTTCTTGACATCCAACGAACTTGTCCGCACGTTTAAATCTTGCGACATCAATACTTGTTGGAGCTGCATTCTTTACACCTCCGTTAAGCTTCCGAAGCTTATCTTTACGCTTCTTATTCTTCTTAATCAAGAATTTCCGTCGCTTCTTATCCATATATTGGTTTATCCATTTTTATACATCAAAGATTGTGCAAAAACGATTCCGTTCAGCACACTCCACCTTGCAAATTTAGCGAATATACTCTAAACTTATCTTGTTTATTGACACATTTTTTGTATTTTTAACCAAAACGCATTCCATGGTTCCTATTTCCATTCCATAATTCCGCCACAAGCTGTCATTTTGTCATTCCACGCCCAGCACCCTCCTTCCACTCCCCTATGGTTCTCCTCAGGTTCTTTACTTGTCCCCTCACATCAATTCCGGGCCCTTATTTAAACCACAAAGAGGCATAGCCTCATCAGCCATACCCCTTCAACAATCTATCATCCTTCTTTTATCCTCTCTACGCTACAGAGTTTATTCTCATAATCACCCATCACGTTCTTGAACTTCGTTGTAACCTCATGTCCAAAAACGAACCCGAACACCGGGACAGATACTGTTTCATCACATGCGATAAATCATGCTTTTACTGATTCCTGTCAATCTCTCCAATTGACGCAATGATGCTCTTTTACCCTTCAATTCTATTAACAGAGACTTCTTTATATCTGCAGGCAATTGCTGAAAAGCGCTGCTATTCGTTGCGCCAGTCTTTTCTTTGATCAGCATCATAACATGATCATCCGAAGGACGTCCTTTCGAAGCATCCTCTATATCAAGGCAAACAATATCATCAGACAAAGGCTCATTTACAAGTTCATTCAACTCCTCAAAGAATATTCGGTTCAAAACAGTGCGAGTGTCACATAAAGGGAATAGCGTACTATTCTTGTCTTCATATTCATGCCAACTGCTGAACTCGTAATCATTTACTTTATTCACGATCCCAGCCTTAACAGGATTTTGGTGAATATATCTCAGAAGCGTCACGAAATAAGCCATATCATTCACTGGCTCACTTTTATAACGCTGGCGGAATAGATGGCCGTCTCTTGAATACTTGTGATTATAATAGTATACATAGGAGGAAGCAATCCTTTTTATAGCCATTCCAATTGTGTCCTCGCGTTCACGAATGAGAAGATGAATATGATTAGACATCAGACAATAAGCATACAGAATATAGTTCCTTCCTGCAGGTGTACCATCAAATTCGTACGACTGAGCCATCAAATCTAATGTATTGAGAAACTGGTAATAGTCCTCCTGCTCCTCAAAAATGTTCTGGTGATTTATACCACGCATCATCACATGATATATACCAGTTCCTGATGCTTGTCTCGCCTGCCTTGGCATTGCTCAACTATTGATTATTACTGACTTAGTTTTTCTGTGAAACAGGTACCCGTTCCCCCGTTCCTCTTGGAAGGGTTACGATGATTTGTGGAGATAAACTCCATCACC
Organism: Prevotella sp. E13-27; assembly: GCF_023217965.1. Taxonomy (NCBI): domain Bacteria; kingdom Pseudomonadati; phylum Bacteroidota; class Bacteroidia; order Bacteroidales; family Prevotellaceae; genus Prevotella; species Prevotella sp. E13-27. Next base: position 1,377,683 of record NZ_JALPSC010000002.1, read on the forward strand.
TCATTATAGCGAATCGTCCAACGTTCATCTTGAGTCATAACGATTACAGGTTGTAGTAATCCTTTGGTCTTCTTTGTGGCCAAAATAGGTATGAGCAGAATAACCAGACCGCTTTTAAAACGACCTTAACCATGACATTAACCTTAACTTTTACGGATGGAGTTTATTAATCCATTCAACTGACGTTCGATACTATGAATCCTATCCATTAACTCCTGGAAGTTAACGTCAAGGTTATCGTTAAGGTTATCAAAGTACCCCACATTCTTTGCTATCGTCAACTGTGTTTCAACCTCAAACGCTGAACCTAAGGCGAAGTCTAGGAAGTGAGCAAAGTCTGCGTCCGAAGGACGTGCTGCTCCTTCTGCAATGTTCGAGCTGATGGAAACAGCAGCTCTTTGCAGCTGGTCGCACAGACCTTTCTTTTCAAACCAAAGCATTTGACCTGTCACCTCATATACATAGGTGGCATAGTCCACCGCCTCATTCCATACATGGTATTCCCTAAAGTTTCTCGCGCCAGCCATAGTTACCGTTAAGGTTATCGTTAACGTTGAATACTTAAGATTCCGTCAACGTCAGGGTTGAATTATCTTTTCGTTACACAATCGCCTCCTTAATACTCTCCACGATATACCTCACATCATCATCCGTCACATACGGCCCCGCAGGCAGGCAGAAGCCAACTTTGAACAGCTCTTCCTCGATGCCGTTGGTATATACAGGAGCACCAGCATACACAGGCTGCTTGTGCATGGGTTTCCACGTGGGGCGAGCCTCAATCTTCTTGCCCAACATAAAAACACGCAGAGCCTCCACGTTCTCATTGGGCTGGCAGTCGGTCGTAGCACTATCCACCTGATGAATCACACCAGCTGCACCGCCCACAGCGGTCTTCACCACCTCTTTGTAGGCATTCTCCTGCCCCTGAATCTTCACCTCTGGATCCAGCGTTGCAGCACACAGCCAGAAGTTGGCATCATAGCGAGGATCAGCAGGCTGCTTGTGGATATGAACCCCAGGAACGTCCTTCAGCAGCTCCTCATACAGCTTCTGCACATGCTTGTGGTGCGCGATATGCGCATCCAGCACCGTCATCTGGCCGCGACCGATACCCGCACACACGTTACTCATACGGTAGTTGTAACCGATGGCCGTATGCTGATAGTAAGGATACGCATCGCGCGCCTGCGTGGCATACCACATAATCTCGTTGGCATCCTTCTCGTTGCGGCAAATCAGTGCTCCGCCACCGCTGGTGGTAATCATCTTGTTGCCGTTAAACGAAAGCACGCCATACTGACCGAAAGTGCCCAGTACCTGACCATTGAAGCGCGAACCCATTCCTTCAGCTGCATCTTCTACCACAGGAATACCATACTTATCAGCGATAGCCATAATCTTATCAATCTGATATGGCATGCCATAGAGTGCTACAGGCACAATAGCCTTCGGGTACTTACCAGTTTTCTCCTTACGGTCGATAATAGCTTTCTCCAGCAATTCCGGATCCATGTTCCATGTGTCCTTTTCGCTACCGATAAATACAGGCTTTGCCCCACAATAGGTAATAGGGTGCGAACTGGCACAGAACGTGTAACTCTGCACGCACACCTCGTCGCCAGGGCCTACGCCACACGCCAGCAGCGCCAGGTGCACTGCCGCCGTACCCGCACTCAGGCACACCACCTTGGTATCCTTCAGTGCCTCGTTCAGATGCCACGAGGCGGGATTAGCCTCTGGCCAACGTGAATCACCATATACTGCACTCTCATTATTGCTTGTTACAAACCTACGAAGATCCTCCTCGAAAGCATTCACGTTCGGTCCCATCGGCACCACCCAGTTCGTATCGAATGCTTCCTTTACATACTTCTGTTCCCAACCCTCTTCCGACATATGCGCCAGACAGAGGTAGATCGTTTTTCTTTCTGCCATAATAATTATGTTTTTATTATTTATTTGATTCTTGAATTATTTTCTTTTTTATTTTGCCATCCAACGCTCGTCTTGTGTCACTTGAACAATTTTGAATCAGATTTTTGATTAATTTTGAGGAACCGAGTAAGCAGCGAGAGCCATGATGCTTGCATCAATGGCCGAGTCGCGTTCGAGGTCGACGATTGTCAACGGAGTGACGACCATTCCTCCCCCACTGCGGCACAAACAAGTATGAGCAAAACAACCAAATCGCCTTCAGGTATTTCATTTCTTAATGAGGCTCCACATCAGTATTAAGAGCCTGGCGCAGCTCATGTTGCAGTGCCAGTTCCCATCGCTGTAACTCTGTTTTGTTGTTCCTTAGCTTTGCGCGGATGTCCTGATTAATCATCAGCAGTTGCCACAATTGCAGGTGGTCACCCGGCAAAAGATTGCGTTTTTAGACTCTGCTAAATGCCCCGTTACCTAAGCTATAACGGGAGCACATCGCCTGACGGCTATTGGCGTAGAGAGAGTCCACTTTCTCCAACACCAATATTGACAAACCCTCCGAGAGGGTTGTCATTGCAGTCTTCAATGTTTTGAGTTCTAAAAACTCCTTTTTCATGTTACTTTAAGTGTTTAAAATTAAAAAATTACTAAATCTATCTTGGTTAAGATAGTTATTTCGCTGCGTCGCCAAATCTCCGTACCTTTATTGCGTCGACCGGCGACATCAATTATAGTATCGAATTTATATGAGTAAAGACGCTTTTTCTTTAGTTAGGAGCAGTCAGGCCAAACTAAGCCAGACTGCGGCAGTCAACAAGAAGTTGACGCCCCACGATGAACTGATGCAGCACAGGGTAACCCCAGAAACCAAGCTGCCACCATTGGAATTCCTGTTCAAGATGAACGGCACTGAGTGTTTTCCGCTCTCTGAACTCGTGGCAAACACGGGTAAGGCTAAGAGCGGTAAAACGCTCTTTCTCTCTATCGTCATGGCGTGTTGCATGAAGCGGAATGTGCTCGGATTAGAGCGCATCCGCGAAGCGCCAATTCGCGTGCTGTGGTACGATACTGAGCAGTCCGCTCAGTCCACCCAGAACATTCTGTGCCACAGAATAATTCCTTTATCTGAGACGAACACGAATCTCACTAATCCCACGAATAAAGAAATCTCTAATTCTGTAATTCTTGACCCTGAGAAAAAAGATTCGTCAGATTCGTGCAATTCGTGTTCAGAAAAAAACTCATCCGTTCCATCCGTACAATCCGTGGTCGAAAACCTCAACGACCAATTCTTCGTGTTCAACGTCCGTGGTATTGGCTGGGAGAAGCGGCGCGAATTGTTGACACTTGCTATCAGCGAGGTGAAGCCCGACCTCGTGATTGTCGATGGCATCAAAGACCTCATCACCGACATCAACGATGGCACGCAGGCCACGATGGTGGTCGAGGATCAGATGGGCCTCGCCCAGACCTATAACTGTTGCATCGTAGATGTGCTCCATCAGAACAAGAGCGACACCGACCGCAACATGCGTGGATGGATTGGTACCGAGCTCACCAACAAAGCCTTCGAGGCGTGGGCATGCTCCATTGTACCAAATACCGAGACCTTCAAGGTAGAGCACGTCATGTCGCGCATGAGGCGATGCCAGGATAATCTCTATTATCAGTTGGACGATGCTGCACTACCTGTAAGCTGCGAGAAACCCGACGAACAGCCTCGCGAGCCTAACGGTCGCTTTGCTTCTAAGAAGAAGCCTGAGGAGCAGCCCCAGGCCAAGCCCTCGTTTAAGGTAGACTGGGGCAAGTTGAACCGTGACTATATCCTAAAGAACGATATCGAGGAGCCACTGCCCCCCGAAGAGATTCCGTGGAATTTGGCCAAGCTCTTCACCGATGCTATGGAGGGATGCTCGTTCAAGCGTTTCAACCAGCTCATGGCGGTAGCTATGAACGTGGCAGGCATCGAGGACCGGAAATATTATTACTACCTGATAGAACGTGCCAAGGAGCAGCATATCATTGCCCCAGGTAAGGATGGCTACAACCAGCAGGGCTTTTTCCTCAACTCCGCCGAGCAGCGTCAGCGCATCCTGGCATACGAGGAGGAGCAGCGTCGCAAGGCCATGGAGCCTGTGCAGTCATCACTCCCTTTCCCTGAGTCCGACACTGATGATGCACCACCCTACTAGCAGCCCCCCTATATATCGCCCTTTTTTATTATAAAATAAAAAGGGCTATGTATATATATAGGGGCTCCAGTAGCCCCGTCGGGAATTCGTTCAATTCGTGAAATTCGTGTTCGTATAAAATGAAGCTTTCGGAGTTATTATCTCGGTGGTCATACAAGTCGATTGGCCGTGAAATCGGCCTCGACGTTCAGATGCTCGAAGGTAATCTGGTGTGTACACCACTTGACCCTAACGACCCTCGCTACTCCATGGATTTCGTCATGCCCTCTATGAAGATGATCTCAGCCTGTCGTGCCGATGACTTCGACTTCTTCCAGCCCTTCATTGCTGCTGGTAAACTCACCGTCGAGCAGATGCGCCATGCAGCGCAGCGCTATCACCTAGGCAAGACCAAGAGCGGTCAACCCATGTACTGGATGATCGACGATATGCTTCAGCCTCTCGATGCCCATATCGGTCAGGATGCCTGGATCTCCCAGCTCCTGAAAAAGCGCGAGCCCCTCCTGCAATACTGGCAAGTGCATCACTGCCTCTTCGGCCTGCATTTATTAACGAACACAAATCTCACTAATAACACGAATAAGAAATTCTCTAATTCTCCAATTCTTGACTCAGAAAAAAAAGATTCGTTTGATTCGTTTGATTCGTGTTCAGAAGAAAAACCTATATGCGTGGTCGAATGCGAAAGTAGTGCCGTGGTCTTATCCGAGCTATTCCCTGATAGCATTTGGATGGCCTATTGCACTGTCCCTCATTTAGACATTCAACTGTTCGAACCCCTTCAGGGCCGCACAGTCACCATCTATCCTTGCACCGACCCCTGTATGTCGAATATCCTCTTCTTCGAAGAACTCTGCGACTCCGTCCGTAAGCACTACGACATCACCCTCTCCGTCGACCGCACCCTCGAAGATCATGCTACTGACGCTCAAAAGTCCCGTCACATCGACCTCCTCGACTTCCTCCTCGAATCCCTCGCAGATAGTGCAGATATTAATGACCAATTAACGAGTAATTAATGATAATTCGTGTTCAGTCAAAACTTATCCGTGTTATCCGTTAGATCCGTGTTCGTTTAAAAAATAATATGTGTTTTATGTTCAAAATCAAATCCTACGGTAAATCAGAATTCGCCTGGCTGATGTTCCCCGATATGAAGGATCCCAGTACAGCCCAGGACAAGCTCCTTCGTTGGATCAAGAAAGACCCTCGCTTTCATAAGCGCATCCTGCGCCTTGCCAACTCGAAGGATGATAACGACTATACCAAAGAACAAATCCAGCTTATCATCAAGAAATTCGGCGAACCAGGAGAGTACGATGGCTATTAATTTCACTTTTTGCCGTCACCTGCCGTCATTCGCCGTGTTCTGCCGCTATCTGCCGTCAGTGGCCCTTCTCAGATGTTGTATCTTTGCATTGTCTTCGAGAGACCAAAATTGCGGGTACGTGTACTAACAATTTTTTCTACGTGCACTAGCAAAATTTCCTACGTGTACCAGCAACCAAGTCAATCGCGACAATGAGAATTTTTAATCTTTAATGTTTAATTTTTAATTTATCAACATTATGCCTTTGAAAGTAAAAGCAAAAGAAAAGCTCCAGAAGATCGGTAAGTATGCCGACTCCTACCGCTACGTCATGATGCCTGAGCTCTATTCTACACTCACTCAGGACAAGGTCATCAAGGAAGCCGCTCTGCGCAGTGGCGTTAGCCAGGGCGTGATGCAGGCCTGCTGGGATGCCGCTGGCCAAGTGATCAAGGCTTGGGCCACCGAGGGTCACTCTGTTGCCCTCCCCGGCTTGGGAACCATGCGCTTCGGCCTGCGTGCCAAGAGCTGCGACACTGTCAACGAGGTCAAGACCTCGCTCATCAAGAGTCGCCGCATCATCTTCACCCCCGATGTCGATCTGAAGGACGAGCTCCACAACACGTCCATCCAGATTACCTGCTACGATCGCAATGGCGAAGTAGTAAAGCGTGTCACCTCGTCTGATCCAGGCACTGTTGAGGATCCTGAAGAGGACAACGGTAATGAGAATGAGAACGAGGGTGGTAATGGTAACCAGAACCAAAACGGTGGTAACGGTGGAAACACAGGTGGCAATAGTGGTTCAGGCTCTGTAACGCCCTCTGCCCCTAAGCTGACTATCAGTCGCAGTGGCAATGGCACATCAAGCGTAAGTGCCAATGGTAATGCTGTAAACAGCGGCTCTGAGCTCTCTGCTGGCACCCAGGTCAGCATCTCTGTCACCCCCGCTGAAGGCCAAGTGCCTACCGCCTCTCTCAACGGTAACACCGTCACCCTCACCGAGTCCGACGGCGTCTATACTGGCACCTTCCAGATGCCAAGCTCTAATGCAACGCTGGCTATCAACAGCGGCGGTGCTACCGGAGGTGGCAGTGGTGATATGAACTAGTTCATGTATGATGTTAGAGGGATGATGTAAGATGTGTCCTGGGTGATGCAATGACTCTCCTGTCAGTCACAGAACTGGAACAATGTCCAACCACAGTCATGAATGCAGCCTGCATGTCTTACGCTCCCTCTAACTTCCTCTATCTTCTTCTAACTTCTTTAACTCCTTTCAATTAAACTAGACTTAACTTTATGAAACTCTCAAATTCTACCTGGAAGCAGCTGCTTCAGATCCTCGCTACGATCATTACCACTATCGCCGGCACTCTCTGCGTGCAGAGCTGCGCTCCCCACCTCTTCTGATTCGTGTAATTTGTGTGATTCGTGTTCAGATAAAACTATCCGTTTAATCTGTGTAATCCGTGTTCGTTATGAAGAAAGAACTCAAACCCCTCAAGTCAGTCGACCTCTTGATCATTCATTGTGTCGGCAACCGCTGCGACCGCCCTTTCAGCACTGAGTCGCTGATCAATACGGGCCTTGCCCGATTCGGACAGGTTTCGTATCATTGGTACATCAAGCGCGACGGTTCTATCGATGCCCTCCTTCCCGAAAACGTGCAAGGTGTCCACGCCAAGCACTACAACCACTGCTCTCTGGGCATTGTCTACGAAGGTGGTCTGACACCCAAAGGCCGTGCTGATGACACACGCACCGAGGCTCAGAAGGCCTCCATGCGTTCCCTCTTGGAAGAGCTTACTGAGACTTATCCCGAAGCCCATATCATGGGCCACTGTGAACTGCCTCACGTAGCCAAAGATTGCCCCTGTTTCCCAGCCAGCAAATTCTACGCCGATTTGCAACCGGAGAACCGCAAGGCTAAGATTGTAAAACTTTAACCCACGGTAGAAATGAATCTTACTTCTTACATCTTCCGTCTTACATCGGGGCATCGCCCCAGAGACGATAGGTTAGCTGTCATCAAGAGTTTATTGAGCAGTTCTTCAGTCTACCACACACTCACATGGCTTTGCGCCTTCAATCGTGCTGAAACGCTCCGACTTCTCAATGTAGAAAATATCGCTCTCCTCAAATGAGAAAGTCATTCCAGACTCTTTAAATGTCACCATAAACCACTTCTCATTTTAAAGATTGATTTCTTCGGTGTAAAGCCTTATCGATTCCTCCACAATAGGATTCTCGGGCATCTCTTTGCGAAGGTCAGAAGTTCGCCAACCGCCGTTCTCATCAAACGAAACCACAGGAATCGACAGATTCTTTTGGTGAGCCAGCAGATACAGTTTCTTAATTACAAAGTATGAATGCGAAGCAATAAAAAACAGCAACCCAGCTTTCGTCAGTTCTGCTATAATATCCATCAATTGCGACACCAGCCTGGGGTGCAACGCACACTCAGGCTCGTCAATGAATATAATAGAGCCTTTCGAGAGATAGTGATTTCCCAACAAGGCATCTAGGATGGAGAGCTTCTTTACACCTTCCGATGCCATAGCTATACTGATAGTCTGCTTTCCCTCACGGAACACCCATTCCTTCCGCTCCAAATCATACTCTATATGCCCACCGATAGCACTCTCCAACGCCATTCTAGACACGGAGAATTCCTTATAATTTCGTCCCTTGACACTAGGTGTTAAAGCCTTTGCAAGGTCATAATAAGTGTCATCGAAACCGAACTCCTTATAGTCATCTCTCACCCTAATAATAATCTGCTGCAAAGATATAATCTCTTTGGCCGGCAAGAAGATGGAGTTCTGCGGTCGTGGCTGGCAGGTATTCTTTGTCACTGTCACCTGCTTATTGGCTGACGGACCGAAAGAATACGCGAAGTCTTGATTTCCCTCCATACTCATGGCAAACTCCACCGCCTTGCTGCCGGTAGAAACGAGCTTCCCTAGCTGGTCCGGCTGATAGGTCCAGTACAACTTGTCAAACAGAATCTCAGCATCGCGTCTCACTTCCTTGCCACGCTTATATGTCTCCACCGTTTTGACGGCTGAGTAGAGAGCCTTCAGTAGGTATGTCTTACCCGACTTATTGGGTCCTATCACCAGGTTTATTCTGCCAGTGCCGTTCCATTGAAAATCCCTCACCGGTCCGAATCCCTTTATTATTGTAGAAGTTATCATCGTTTCAAATCAATGTTTATTAATTTGCAAAAATACAACTATTTTTTGAATTAAGTGCAAACTTTATGCCATTTTCTGCACCTTTCTCTTTATTTTGTGCAGTTTTGGCAGCTAAACAATCCGAAATAAAGGTTACTCCAGGCACTTCATCACCAGATTCACGATGTTCTCTGCGAACACATCTCTGAGGTCAGTACCATTCGGGAGCTTTGGGCCACCCTCATGAAACAGCGTAGTGACCTGTATCATTTCATAGCCATTATCCTTAGCCAACTGTTTGGCATCTATCATTGTTTGTCCGAAGGTACGACTTGCAGCTATTATAACCTCACAGTTCGCCTTTACGCACTCTTCTATCCATTCTTTTTGATTAGAATTTGGATCGCCCTGGCTCTCAATTCCTACGATTCTTTCGTTGCCGTCCTTATCTGTGACCGTACCTATTATGTATGAATCATAGTCATCACCCGGCCAAGGCTTTATTATAGATGAGAAAGGCATTGTCATTGCCACTCTCTTGATGCTTTGGGACTTTCCTTTTTCAGCGGCACCCTTTACCAAAATCATTGTCTTCATAGCATATTCTGGATGGCATTCTTCAAATCCACATCCGTTATTAGTTTGTTCACGCCCAGTTTATCAGATTTAATCAAGATGGTAGCATTACCCCTCATCTCTATAACGAAATCCTCTTTTCCCCTTGCAATGGGAACATCCGTATAGGCAATGCCCTTAATAGGAACTAGGATTTCACAGAACTTGATATAAGCATCTATCGGGAACTCACCATTAACATAATCATCGTCATCAGTAAACTTCGGTTGATTCTCTCTGCTTAAGTCAGCTATGGTCTTTAGAAAATTACCATTCTCATCATATAAGACGTCTGTACCGAAATTGTATTCAGACATCCCGTGAGACCTCATATAATCCTCTATCATCTTCTTTGCGCCATCAACGAAGATAAAAGATGTCGTACCTCTGTCAAAATCTGGAGCAGAGTAATTCATGGTAACATGAATTTTCAATATTCTTCCTTTCTCATCTTCGGGCGTTGATGGCCTCACGTCCACCGTGGTTATTTCCTTTTGGGCCTCATTCGTTTCTGTACCCTGAGCATATTTCAGGGCATCACGACTATACTCTGTAGCAGAAGTGAAGATACCATCCTTAATTTGTGGCAAATCAGTAAGTGCTCCCTGCAACTTCTGCAAATCGGGGCGACCCACTTTTCTGTCATCAATGGTATAATCCTTCGATTCCACCATTGTTTCCCCGTTTAGCAATCCATCCAATTGATATGGACGACCACCACTCAACCCTTGTAGGTATTTGTTATGTTCAGCCGACTGGTTACGTATAATACCCAATGCAGCAGCTGATATTATCTCATAAGCCTCACCTGCTTTCTTAGGACAATAGCCCATCAGACGAAAGAAAAGCTCATCTATCTCTGATCTCTGGTTCATCTTAGCAATTATTAAAGGATTAGAAACCTAAGCGTATTGGTTCTTTCTCCTATATTGTTCGCAAATAGCAAGAAGATCCTTGAACATACTCAGACGAGGTTCTTGCATATCCCCCGCATTCATCTTCTTTCTATTGGCTTTAAGCCAGTTCAGCATATCATGCTCTTCTATTCTATGACGCAATGGATTCCGATGGTTGGTATTTATGAACTCAACCACCTCTTTATATTTAATCATCCACCGTTCATCCTGCGTCATAAACGTTAATTGTTAACTTGTTAATTTGAATAATTTTTGAACCAGATTTTTAATCAATTTTGAGGAACTGAGTGACGACCCCTTCTTCCCCATTGAGGTACAAACAAGTATGAACAAAACAACCAAACCGCCTTCAGGTACTTCATTTCTCATCAAGATTTAGAATGCCATCAAGCTCGTGTGGGACAAACGGTCCCTCTTTGCATTCGAAAATGACACTATCCGGCTCAATCGCTTCAAGTTTATGCCATACACCTTTCGGAATATTCACGCCATACCGGCCTTCTTCCGCACATAGCACCACGTCCTCGATAATCGACCCATCATCCCTATGTGTAGTGACTCGCACTTTCCCTCTCAGAATCACAAACGTCTCGTCTTTAGTCGGATGTTTGTGTATAGGCACCTCCGTCCCAGGCTCCACTGCATTCAGAAACCTGTGACACTTCTCATCCAGGCTCTGATGGAAGTTATAATTCATCCTAAGCCTTGGGGATGCCTTAGCTTGAGCTGAAACAGTATCTAATAACGCTTTATCAATAATCATAACACTATCTTCTTTCAAATGCGGCTTTAATACCACTCCTTAGCATTCTGCACCAAATCCTTAGAGAATCCAATGGGAACACCTTGAAATGATGAATACCATCAAGGGTATGTTGTCTTAATGAAATAGCCTTTCTTATAACATACGGACGTTTCTCATAGTAAGATGAATCCCTATTATGACCAAAATTTCCCGTTTCCATCACAAATTCCAAAATCAACTCCGCCTTCCTACGTAGTTTATCGTTAATGTTAAGGTCATGGTTAAGGTTATCATTGAACATCGGCATTGCCTCTACTGGCATTCCAAGGAACTCAACAGCTAAAGCCCCAAATGCCTTCCATTCAGACATCAAGCCCATCTCCCGAATCCGTTTTTCCAATAATCCGTAGTTCAGTGAGTCCTTATATTTCCACAATAGCCTACACCAGTCACATATCTGCCTCAGGCCAATCCCTCCACGATAGAAATGCTTTAGAATATGAGTAAAAACCAATAGTACGTCATTATCCGGTGATGGAAGAAAGACCACAGTTCCCCCGTTATGCCAGGACCGTACTTCTCCTCCACAAAACAGATTATTCTGTACCTTTTCCAGCCCCTTGTCAATCCTTGATATCAGTCTTGTAGGCATAGCGCCATGCAACTCTACTACCCACTGGTCTATATGCATTGCAATATGTTGTTCACCATGCAATTCAGCATCCACACTCTGAGCCTTGGGTGTCAGAAATTCTTGTGCCCGTTTGTAGTTTGTTTCACTCAAATACAAATCCACATCCCCACTGGCACGCCATAAAGGTCTCTCATAACATTGAGCTATTCCTTGTCCTTTAACGAGCAAAGTATAGATATCCGCATTCCTCAAGCCTTGTATCAGTCCTTCAATGAAGCGGTTCATCTCACGGTTCTGTTGCTCCAGTATCTGCACCTCGCCAATCCACTGAAGGAGCAACATCTGCGATGGCAGCTCCAACCTTAACGTTGACCTTAACCCTAACTGGCTATCGCCCCCTTTTTCATCAATGTTATCGTCAAGGTTAAGGTCAAGGTTAAGTTTTTTATATCGCTCTACCCCAGCTAAAACAAGCCCCAGTACCGACTGTTCTGTTGCCAGTTGATATACCTTTTCCCAATCAACCTTCCCATTCGCTCGACCCTGGTCGCTTGTTCCGAAGGTCTCAAGAAGGTTAATGTTATCGTTAAGGTTAAGGTTAACGTCTTCCCACAGTCCTGCTCTCAACAATGTGAGAAATGCTTCTATATTCTTATCTTTTATCACAATTTCTACCCCATTGGGGCCAAAATAGAAATAAAAAAACAGCCAAATGGCTTTAAACATATTCATCACTCACGAATGGCCAGGCATAATCTGACAATCAGCAGAAAGCTTCAAAATTCGTGCTAAAGATGTTTCAGACTGTTTTTTATTTGCGTGCGGAAATCCTGTAAAAACTTTCACTCCAGGAATATAAGAATCCCCAGTAAAAGCCTTATTGTCTATAATATACGTTATGCAACTTGGAGCATGCCCAGGTGTTTCATATACATGAACAGGCATCCCCAACACCTCCAAGGAGTCACCCTCTTTCAATACACACACATTATCTGGCTCATCAATTGAAATGTCAGGATACTCCGAATGGTAGTGTGAGATATTCAGTTTAGGCGATTTAAGAGCTTCAACACCTGCGGCATTGGTATATACCTTCACAGCAGGAAATCTCTTGATAAGCTCTTCCACACCATAAATATGGTCAGAATGAGCGTGAGTGAGTAAAACTCCCTCAACGCTCTTCTGCCCAATCTTTTCCAATACCCTATCGGTATCTCCACAATCCACCAACCACACACTGTCATACTTCTCGTCAGAGAGAATATATGTCCGTGAGTTAAATACTCTATTGGTGATAAAATCTACTGTCAGCATTATCTGGCACTGAAGCCTCCATCAACAAATAGGTTGGTTCCCGTCACCCAACGGCTGGCATCACTCAACAGATAGATACAGGCATTGGCTATGTCGGTGGTCTCACCAAGTCCCAACAGATGCTGAGCTTCCAATGCTGCCCGTTTCTCAGGATCTTTCATGTGAGGAAGATTCATATTGATGGGTGTGCAGATAGCACCTGGTGATATGGAATTCACACGTACATTCTTCCTTGCCATCTCGCAAGCCAGATGTTTGGCGAGATTCAACAAAGCTGCCTTGGTCATGCCATAGGTCGACTTACCCACCTCACCAAAACTACCTGCTACTGACGAAAAGAACACGATACTACCACCTTCTTTCGACAGGTTGCCCATCTTAGTACATTCCTATGCCAAGAAATAACCCGTATAGACGTTCACATGGAAGAACTTATCCAGTTCTTCTGGCTTGGTCAACTTGAAGAGATTGGTGGTAGAGATGCCAGCACAGTTCAGCAGACCGTTGATGCGGCCAACTTTTGCCACTGCTTCCTTGATAATCTCACCTACCCTTTCATATTCAGTAAGGTTCACCGAAGCAAAGTAGTGTTCTTCTGGCCTGTCAACCATCGTCATTGTCTCTTTCAGACCTTCTTCATTCAAATCCAGAAGAATGAGCTTGGCACCCATCTTAGAGCAACTGATGGCACATTGACAGGCAATACCTGATGCAGCACCTGAGATGACGATGACTTTGCCTTCAAGAGAAAAAGGATTAAACAGCTTGTCCATGCTCTACTTCAACTATATCACTGATTTTACAATCAACAAAAGGCACTATGCCTGTTGCCCAAGTCATACCGACCCCAAAGGCGGTAAGAAGGAGTTCTTTCTGTCCTTCCAACTTGCCTTTTAGTTCACTTACTATAGTCAATGGAACTGAAACAGAAGAGGTATTTCCAAACTTGGCAATGGTAGAAGGGATCTTCTCCGTATCCAGTTTCATCTTCTTGGCAATATAGCTATTGATAAAGTTGTTGGCCTGATGGAAAACCACATAGTCGAAACCATCTATTTCCTTTTCTGCGTAAGCAATGGTCTTCTTGATATCCTTGGGTATCTCTCGGATAACAAAGTTAAACACATCGCCACCGCGCATATAGCCCTGTTCATCACTACGCATATTGCCATACTCGTCAATCACTTTCTCTACCACAGTCTCTGCAGAACTCATCTTGCGATAACCGCCGGCAGGAATCATAATCAAGTCTGCACGAGAGCCATCCGTATTCAAAGAAAAAGTACTCTTACCAAACTTTGAATCTCGCTCCACCAAAGCAGCCACGCCACCATCTCCAAAAAGGAATGCACTACGACGGTCACGGGGAGAATACACTTTTGAACGTGTCTCACCGTCCAGTAACAGTGCCTTTCGCAAGCCACTACGTTCCATCATGCCATACACTACAGACAAGCCATAGAGGAAGGCAGAACAACCTAAGGTGATGTCGAAAGCGATGGTAGAATTAGGAAGACCCAAACGGTGCTGTAAAGTACATGCGGTTGCAGGCATCCTGTAGTCAGGAGTCTGTGAGATAAACACCAGCAAGTCAATCTCTTCCTTATTGACATTGTTGTCTGCAATCAGTTTCTCTGCAGCTGCAAAACAAAGATCAGAAGAGCATGTTTCTTCATCAGAGAAACGACGTTCTTCTATGCCTGTCTTATCAACAATATCGTTAGCCTCCTGTGCGCTGAACACTTCCGTATATTCACGATTCTTGATTACACGCTTGGGTACGGCTGCTGACATCGCTGTGATGCCAACGCCCTCATACTGTATATATGCCATTCCACTTTTTATTTTTTTGTGCAGGCATCATACACTGCCTGTACAGTACGCAGTTTCTTGAAATCAGCTTCCTCAATCTGGGTATCATACTCCTCATCCATCATGGCTATCACTGATATGTAAGCAATTGAACTCCACTCTTCATAATTGCGGAACTCGTCTTCCATCTTAATCTCGTCTTCGCGCTCGATCGCTTCAGCGAACAATTCAATAAATTTTTCCATTTTTAATTTAATTGTTATATAATATGTTAATAATCTCTTTTTTAAAGGTTAAGGTTAGCGTTAAGGTTAATCTATAGTGACCTTCTTTGCCGGATTCCCCATATAGAGTCCACCGTCCTTTATCTTTCTAAGGATATAGGTTCCAGCTCCGAATCTGTTTTCATTACCAACTTTTAGGCATTGAGCAATGAAACAGCGAGAGCCAAAGTAATTCTTGTTACCAATAGTCGTTTGGCCCGACACTCTTACTTCCGGAAATAGCATATTGTGGCTGCCTATCACCACGTCATGTCCGAAACTAATACAACCATCCAGCACATTGAAATCCCCCATGTGAAAGTTACAACTAAAGCGACAACCAAAGGTAACAATATTACCCTTTCCCATCGTCACAGATTCCTTGTCAAAGTAGAATACGTTGGGGGCAATGATATTCGGGAAATTCACCAAGGGGTTTGTAATCTTCGATGGCAGTTCTTCCAGATATTTCGGTGAGCCAACAGCAATAGCTACATCGACAGGAGTTTTCCATTCATTCAACGTGTCAATGTTTCCAAGCACCTTGCCATATTTGCACTCAGTCCCTACTTCAACACCATCATCAATATAGCCAACAATCTTCCATGTCGGCTCAATGGCATTGATATGATTGATAATACAAGCGACCTCATGACCGAAACCACCAAATCCATAAATTAAAATGTCTTTCATTATATTCTATCCTAACGTTAATTTGTTCCATCGAAAGGTGGCATTGTAGCCGCCGCATCGTTTGATATATCTGCACGTTTCAGTACTTTCATCACTGTAATCCAAATTACCTTAATATCAGTCCAGAGTGTACAGTGATCAACATACCACACATCCAGTTTGAACTTCTTTGTCCAACTGATGGCATTGCGACCATGACACTGCGCCCAACCACTGATACCTGGACGTACTTCATGTCTGCGGGCTTGTTCGGGGCTATACAAAGGCAGGTATTTTACCAACAACGGGCGAGGTCCTATCAGAGCCATATCACCCTTCAGTACATTAATGAGTTGCGGAAGTTCATCTATTGACGTTGAGCGCACAAATTTTCCAACCTTAGTCAATCGCTGTGCATCGGGTAGCAAATTGCCATCTGCGTCACGCTCGTCCGTCATGGTCTTAAACTTAATAACCTTGAAAATCTTTGCATCCTTACCAGGTCTTTCTTGAAAGAAAAATGCGCCAGCACCCTTATTTGCAAAGTGAAGCCAGATAGTAACTACTAACAATATCGGACTGATGCAGATAATCACTATCAGTGAAATAAAGAAATCTAATATTCTCTTGAAAAAGTGTTTATACATAAAGCTTTGCATTTGCGTAAGTATAATTCCTTGAAGCTGCCAACGAATGGTTAACCAGTTCTTCCTTCTTCTCCTTGTCGGATGCTAGTTCCTGTATGAAGGCAGCTATCTCATCAATTTGGCCTGGCTGGAAACATGCCCCATTCTGATATTTTTCCACTATAGTTGCCAATTCCGATTCTTCCGGAACAACACACAACAATGGAGCCCCTACCGCCAACAGGTTATATGTTTTACTTGGTACGCTCACTCTAGCCGTTTCATCGTTCAATGTTATCACGCCCAAATCTGCACTGGCCAAGGAATACCGTAACATGTCAGCAGGTTGCCAATCAAGAAAAGTGCAGTTCTTTATACCATAATTGTGACACATCTCCTGAAGTTCAGGTTTCTTCTTCCCATCACCTATCAGCATGAAATGAATCCGTTCGTCATCAACCAACTTCTTAGCCACCTCAATGATGGTTTCGACGTTATGAGTGAAGCCCATATTACCAGAATACATTACTGTAAACTTGTTCTCTAGGTTATGCCCTTTTACAAAGGGATTCTCGCTCTTGACCACTGGTCCGAATGAAGCTTTGGAAGCCCAGTTAGGCACCACGGTAATCTTTTCGCGCTCCACATAGTTAGCCAAACAATCAGCCATACCATCACTTAGCGAAACTATCTTCTTTGCCTTAGCAAAAAGTTTCCTATTCTGCTTGCTCCACCACTTATAGATAAAGTTGCCTTTTCCTATACCTACATTTTGCAATGCATCAGGATAGGTATCATACACAATGATTGAAAAGGGATTCTTTAGAATCAACGACGACAGATAAGCCATGGGCGGATTGGTCACATATACCACTTCGTATTTGCGATACTTGAACAACAATTTGTTGAATATCTGTAGCGAAGCCCATCCCCAAGTAATCAGTCTTTTTATAGACGAACTGCGGTCGTAGGCAACAATCTTCTTTACCTTAATCTTTTCGTTCAAAGTCCGCTCTGTTACCTTGATACTACCTGCCAACAACACCACTTCATCATACACCTCTGCGTATGCGTTGGCAATGTCTATCATCAGATAGCCAGTGCTTTGGTTTACCAATACAACTTTCTTCATTTCTGTGTAGATGCTATCAAATCACCCAGTTCAACAGAAGTCATAAACTCCACATCTGGCCAACGTTTGATGATTTCGCCTATAAGTTGACTCAACGCTTTCAATCCCTTCTCTCGGTTTTCGGGATGCAGGTAACCGATATAGTTCACACGATGACTGCTGATAGTGGCCGGCTTGTGCCAACGGAAAGCTATTTCAATTTCCTTTAGGCAGTAGTTCAGCCAATCGTAGTTTGTCGGATAACTATATCCGCAACAGCTTGGTTCAAAGAAACAATTACGCGTCAGATATATCTGTCCTAATTCATTCTTATCACCCAGGAAACGTGTATTCACTTTATACTGACCGTTTCCTAATGGTTCTCTTTGCTTCTTACCCGTATTGATATATTGTATTCCTGCATCTAACAAGTCATTCTCCAAAGTGTTATTAAAAGGGCCGTTCGTGGGTACAAAATACTTTGCTTTATAACCATATAATTTCTCAAACAAGGCAAGACCAGTGGATAGTACTTCTTTCATATAGGGTAAGTCATCCATTGTGTCAAGATCGAATGCCGCCTGAAATTCAGGTATAGGTTCCTCGTTAATGCCATTATATATACCTGTCACTCCATTTTCAAAAGCCAATAATGTAGACTTATTACCATCTCGTAGGGCTCTCAACCATCGCTGTACATTCAGATGCTCTCTACCATGGAAGATTGGCACAAACAGTCTCTTTTCAATACCCTCTTTCCAAAGATCGTAAACACGTTCATGATTGGGGTAACGCTGACATGTTTCCGTGTAAGGCTCATAATAATACTTCTGATAGCCACTCTCCTTGATTTTTTCAAAGATGGGATTGGCAACCACATTTACACCTGTCATCACAGGATGCCTTCCTGTTGAATCCTTATACTTAGATAGTACAGAATACAATTCTTCTAAGTCTGCGTTAGACTCCAGGGCATCATATGTATTATAGTGATTTCTGTCTTCACGCATGCCGGCTTTTAACATACGCTCAAAGCTTTCCAACGACGACATACGTATACTCCCCCAGTCGTCAGATTCAATGACTACTATATGTCGTTTTGTGCGCCAGCCTGGCACATTGCTTACATTCACTCTCAACTTCGATTTCCAATCTCCGCGATACATTTATTATCTCTTTAATGTTTTGTTAAACAATTCAATATAATCTCCGAACCTGTCGTCTTTATCAAAATGATCTACAGCTCGCTGACGACAGACTTCACTTGTATATTTTTCCTTATTGGTAACAACCTCAACAATGGCGTTTTTCAGTGCTTCTTTATTACCTTTGGTAACTACGATGCCAGTGTTCTCGTCAATGGCCTCTGGCGAACCTCCTGTATTATAAGTTATAACAGGCGTACCACATGCCAATGCTTCAATATTGGTAGTTGGGAAGTTGTCCACGTAGGTCGGATTAACAAACACATCAGCCAACGAATACATTGCCGCCAATTCCTGAACACTTTCTGTTCTTCTGATTCCCACAACACCTTTAGGTAGCGTATCAATCTGTTTCTGAGAAAGCCCCACTAGGACTACCTGATAATCTTCAGGTAACCGTTCACTCAACCAACAGAAATCCGACAGGCCTTTTCGTTTATCCCATGTGCTGGCAACGCCTAACACGATATGTTCTCCGTCAATACAGTATTTCTTCGTATTGCTTCTGTCACATCAGTTGCTTGCGGTTTAAACACCTCAATATTCGTACCGTTATAGATAACCTGCTGGGGGTGTCCTTTCATAAACGAGTTCTCAACGATGCTTCCCATCCACTTGCACACGGGGATAAAGGTAATATTCGGCAATGCTGTCAATAATACTTTCTTCCTGTCATAATTACTTTTTGAATTATCAAGCCATATTGATTTTGGGTAACCTTTTTGGTTGGGGCAACGCTCGCAGTGCGTCTTCCACTTATCGCAATTCACTGCGTCAAAATACGAGCAATGTCCTGTGAAGGGCCAGCAGTCATGCAGCGTCCAGAACACTGGAATATCCTTTTCTCTTAAATAATTCAACAATATCTCTATATTCAGATAGTACCCGTGAAGGTTATGAAAGAGTATGATATCAGGGTTAATCTCATCTATTTTCTGTACCAGTTGTTTTGTCGCCTTCTTTGATCCAAACCCATGTGCATCGAACAACAATGATTTCAATCCATGCCAACGTATGTCCCATTTTGAGCCAATCTTGATTACCTTGGATTGGCTTTTCCCTGCGGCACGACCATAAGCAATATAGCTTTCGCAGCCAGCAACTATTGCCCGCTGGCCTATCTCTTCTACTATCCGACCTGTACTGCCAGTATTAACAGTTGCATTGATTTGAAGTAGTATCTTCGTCATTTCTCGTGATTTATTAAGGACAAGAACTGCATTGTTATAGTATTGGCCTCTACCTTTGAAAGGAATTCCGATTCAGGAATCCTAGAGTATGTGAGTACTTGTTCTATACCATGGGCGAGATTTATTACATCTTGTTCTTCTTTCGATTTATCTTTGAACGCATGATTGGAGGTTATTACTCCCCACTTGGTCTGATATGAATCTGCCAAAGAAATGTTGTATGATTCATCTGCCAATAGGATTTCCCAAATCCCACGTGAAGAGTTTGTTGACACTACGGGTACGCCAAGTGCTAATGCCTCAATAATAACACCTGGTAAGCTTTCACTATAAGAGCAAGATATCAGGGCTTTAGCTGCTTTTATATATGGATATGGATTCGATTTCTCTCCCAAGAAGAACACCCTACTAGTCATTCCTAAGTCATCTACCTGCTTTTTTAGTTCGCTTACGAAGGGTTCATCACCTTTACCTACAAAAACCAGAGATAATTGTGATTTGATTTTTGACAATGCATTTATAGCTCTTATCGGTGCCTTGTTGGCATCCAATCTTCCACAATAAATGATGTATGGTGAGGGCAACACTTCTTCTTGAAGTGGGATATCCGCTTTTTTTAGAATCTCATCAACCTGATGAACATTATATATAGTGCCTATTTTACTTCTATCAATGGTTTTGATGCTTTTTAAATCTTCCTCTGCCTCTTTGCTCACACAAGAACAAAAGTCCAACTTGGGGAATATAAACCAGTATTGAAGCAGAGAGAATGCATATTTGACAAGTCCTAAGGATCTTCCTTGTTTGTGCGGGGCATGGAATATTCCTACTTTATAGTCTTGTCCTCCACTTAGGGCATTAAGCAGATTGGTTGAATACAATGTAGAAATGGTCATATCGGGACAATATGACTCTTTAATTCCTTTCAACCATTTTACCTGCTTGGTAATGCTGTTTTCTTGCTTTCCATACTTGTCCGAGAAGAACTCACAAGAATCGAATCCTTTCAATCCTCCATCAAAACGGTGGATGCCGACGCATATCACATCAACATCGTCACGATTCATAAATGCACGGTAAAGATTCCATGAACATCTACCAATCGTTCCGTTATTTCCCGCTACTAATATTAGAATCCTTGGAATGAATCTATTCTCAATCATGTTTCAACTTTTTACGTTTCACTAGGATATGTTTTTATTATCCTTGCAGGAACACCTGAGACCAATGAATTATCTGGCACATCATTTATCACAACCGAATTCGGTGCAATCTTTACATTATTTCCTATATGTATTTTCCCAATTAGTTTTGCACCAAGACAAATCTCCACATTATCTTCTACTATTGGCGCATTTTCAAATTTCCCCTTTGTTCCCAATATAACACCTGGACCTATTATACAATTTGCCCCAACTTTAGCGTATGTTGCAACTCTGATTAGTCCAATATGAGGAATAAATAATCCAGGTCCACAGCTATTAATCGCAATTTTAATTTTCAACTTATAACACTTCCTTTTATATTGCCAATATGTATAATAGTACAACAAATAATCAAATGTATTCTTTTTTTTATTAGTCAAATATTCTAAATGTCTAAGCGTTCTCAGATAATCAAATATATAATAATTTTCATTATATATAAACCTATCATAAAATCTGATATTATATCTCTTTCGATCTTGAGAGATATAATACCTCATATCATCTTTGTTTTTTATCATAATGACTCTCTATTAATTGACCTAATTCATCAGAAGAAACGAAAGATACATCTGGCCATTGTTGAACTATACTATTTAATAATTGCTTAAGCAATAAAAGATTTTTATCCCTATTCTCGACATCAATATTTCCAATATAATTAATACGATGAGAACTAATAACGGCAGCCTTCCCCCACTTAAATGCTGTCGCGATCCGTCCTAGGCAATTATTAACAACATCCTCCTTGTCTCTAAAATGAGTAGGCTCAAAAAAGGCATTCCTCATCAGATAATATTGACCTATACCATTTTTCTTTCCTTGATAATTATTTTTTTTATAAATAAAATCTTTATCGTCTCCTTTGGGGATTCTTTGATGTACCAATCCTTGCAAATACCTTATACCCTTTCGATATAGAATAGGTTCAATTTTCGGATTCCATGTATAGGTTGTTGCGATAAAGGACTCTGATTTGTAACCAAACAAATTTTCAAATAGTTGTAAACCTTCGGTGATTATTGTGTCATACTCTGGTATATCCTCATCAAGACCAGAATTGAACGCTCCCATATAATTATTGTTGATACGAGAGTCCACGATTGATGTAAGACCGAATGTGCCAAGATCAAAAGACAATCTTGTTACCTCGTCACCTGCCTGAAGTGTACGCAGCCATTTTTTTACATTTAAATGTTCCCGCCCATGAAATTGAGGATGAAAGATTCCTGCAGCAATTCCTTGTTTCCACATTTCATAGACACCTTCATGTGAGGGGTATCTTTTCAACGTTTCCGTGAAAGGTTCGTAGAAATACTCCGTATATCCAGATTCTTTAATCTTGTCAAAGACTGGGTTGGCAACCACTGCATTCGCAGTAAGGACTGCATTTCTACCGTTTTTATCTTTGACCGATTGCAACACCTCATAGAGGGCTGTCAAGTCATCAACCGTTGCCAAATTGTCGTAACGACAATACGGGTCACGGTCAACATGCAAACCGTGACTAAGCAGTTCCTCATACACCTTTTTTGAAGGCATACGTATGCTACCCCAGTCATCACTCTCGATGACCAGAATGTGTCTACGGGTATGCCAACCGGGGATGTTAAGAAGGAAATGTGTAAGTTGTTGTTTAATATACATCTGTATATTATCTTCCTTTATACCAATATAACAAATATAGAACCACGCCAAATGGCAACAGCATAAGTGTCAAACATTTACGAGGCGACTCTTTCAAGAATCGTGGATTATTGGCGTGTATAGAGCAAGCAATATAGTGTAAGCAGTAGTTAACTGCCTTTTTCTTGGATTTAGTTTGTCGTAGATGTAACAAAAAGTCACAAGCATAAGATTTAGGATAATTCCAACGATGTTTCCATTCATTGGACGATAGGCCATCAGTCTGATACTCAACAATACAGTACACATCATTTGACACCAATAGAGGATAGTCATCATCTATTAGATAATACTTATATGCGCAATCAATGAATCTTTCGCCCTCAAAATTAGGGGTTGGTGGATATTGCTTGATAATATCTGTTCGATAGACCTGTTTTTTATCCCCGCTGCCTCCGTATTTTTCATAATAGTCGCGTAAAGTAGCTACCTTAATCTCAATGTGAGGAGTAGTTCCTATTATTTGACCATCCGCATAAGAATCAAGGCCTATAATTCCTGCATAAGTCTTACCACCTCGTTCAGTCCACAATTTAATAATTTTTTCTATAGCATCGTCAGGCAACCAGTCATCTGAATCAATACATATATGCAACTCTGTTCTTATATTACAAAAGGCTGTCTCTCTCGCCTCACAATAACCTTTGTTTTCTTGATAGATATAATGAATCGGTATAACATTCTCCTCTTGCCATTTCTTTATCTGTTGACGAGTAGAGTCTGTACTGCCATCGTCAATAACAAGCCACTCAAAATCGTTTGATGTTTGCCTGCACAAACTTTCGTAGAGTCTATCAAGCGTATGAGCTCGATTAAACGTGGGTGTAAACACTGTAATTGTTTTCATAATTTTCAAAATAATTGTTTTATATATCCAAGTACCGAAGTTGTTTCATCAATCAAGAAAAAATCAAAGAAATTACCAAACACTAAAGCTCCTGGACCAATACAATCAAGAACGCCTCGTATCTGATAGATTATATAATATATAAAGACAGGTGTACAGTATCTAAAAATTAGCTCTATATGAGGACACTTATTATTTGAAAAATAAAGCAGCAGGAAAACAGTAATAATAATATTGGTAAAATCCTTAAATCGAACTCCAACAGGTGATAGGCTTAGTATTTGGGTTACACTCGCAAACAAAAGCACAAAGATGAAACCTTCCTGGAGTTTCTTTTTCTCTTTCCAATTTGTTTTGAGATAAATATTTACAAAAAGGATAATGCTTGATAGTTTAAAAAACAAATATGCCGACTGTGAAAGGAAATTTTTCTCCCCATTTGTCCACCCGACATACATTATCGTTCTTTCTGTTTGAGCTTCTGAAAAATATCGTTCAACATAAGGCGTAATAAGGTTAAAATCAAAGTCATCAAGCAAAGCCGTAAAGATAAATAGTAGTAAAAACAATAACAACCTTTTTTTGGGCATAAAAATATAGCCCAAAAATAGAATAACAATGTACAAAAAAGAAAAGTGAACAAATATACTTGCTACGCTTACCCAAAAATACTTCTTCGTGCCAGTAATGACAAATGGCAATACCCCGAAAAAGAAAACCTGCATAGCCGTCCACCATCTATGCGGGAAAAAAACTGCTTGAGGAATTAGTATTAATAATATAATTAGTATAGTAGTATTTCTATTTATGTTGACATTTTTGAGAATATATTTTATGTTGAATGAAAAAAACAGTCCATTTACTCCTGAAAGTATTGCTATAAACAAATGAGGAGAAGTTATGAACCTGGAGAAAAACCAAGTCATAAAGGATGTATAAAAATCAATTTGATTGGAAATTGCCAAACTTGTGTGATAACTCCAGTATCCTCCGTCAAAAGAACAAGCAGAAAGAAAATACATTGCATATCTTTCGGTATCGATTCCTGTACCATCATATATAGAGAACAAACCCACAAAAGCATAAAATAATGTTACAGGGACAACAATATTTTTTGATCCAGGTTTATGTAAAGCATCAACCAGACCATATATCGGGAATGTTAGGCTCCGAACAAATGTAGAAGCATCGGCTTTGACCATACTAACTATTTTTCAACTTAAACAAGACATGTACTATACGAAGAATTAGTCTATCAACAATCCCGTTATTGATACAACGACGAATGTATTTTATACCATGAAAATCGGTATTAATCAATATATCATACGCATTCTGATTTTTGTTTTTCAATGAACGCATCCTTTCATAAAGTTTATTCTCCCTATCTTTGTTCCTTTCCGCATATATACAATTGATTTGATACATATATCTCATGAGAAGAACATCATAGTGAGTTCGAATCATATTATAATTTCGATTAGGTGTAGCAATTTCATTCGACCAAAACTTATTCAACACTTTTTCAAAATGTGTGTAATTCTTAACAAGAGGACCTATTGCCATTGACTGTTCGTCTCTACCTATATAATACTGATACAATGAAAAATCAAAACAATATAGTGTTTTTGCAGAACACAATGGGAAATAGACGTATTCCGTATCTGTGTAGCATACACCCTCTGTTTGACAATAATTAATATGTTTAAGATGTTCCAACTTGAAACTATAGTTGTGCATAGCAAGACATGGCTCTGGTATCATAAAGTGATTTAAGTCCAGAGTTTTATTATATTCTATACCATTATCATCCTGCTCAATGACCTTACCTAATTTTTCTTTATGAAGAGTAAATCTTGAAAAAATTGCGTCTTCATTACGATGTTCCAGATTTCTCAAAAGAGTTGTAAAATTTTGTGTATCCACCCAATCGTCAGCATCTATTATTCTAAAATATTTGCCTGTAGCAACTTTTAATGCGGCATTGATACATGAGCCATAATGGCCATTTTCTTTATCAATGACATAAAAGATGCCTGGGTATCTTTGCTGATACTCGTGCGCAATGGCTGATGACGAATCTTTACTTCCATCATTTACCACTATGACCTCTAATTGTTTAAGAAGTTCGCTATCCTTAATTAAAAATGAATCTAAACACCTATACAGGTATTTTTCCATATTGTAAGTAGGAATGGCGACGGATAATAGCTTTCCCATTTTTATATATTTTTTATGTTCAACACTTTTTCTATCACTGGTGCCATATCATAATACTTATATTCAGCAAGACGGCCACCAAAAATGACGTTTTCTTCTTGCTCAGCAAGATGACGATATCGCTCTGCCAATTGGTCGTTCTGGTCGTCATTGACAGGATAATATGGCTCCATCCCTTCCTTGTACTCGGTACTATACTCCTTGGAGATTACGGTCTTGGGACAATCATAAACTTCTTGACCGAACATTTCAAAATGCTTATGCTCTATAATACGAGTATATGACTCGTCATGAGAAGTATAGTTAACAACGGCATTGCCTTGATAATTGGGACAATCTTTCGTTTCTGTCTCAAAGCGAACCGTACGCCAATTCAACTTGCCATACTGATAATTGAAGTATTGGTCCAGGGGACCGCAATACACGAGCTTATCTGCATATTTCTGCCAATCTCTGTATTCAGAATTGAAGAAATCGGTGTTAGTCAAACATTCAACGCCATCCAGAAGGCCTTCTATCAGTTTGTTATATCCCCCAATAGGTATTCCTTGGTATTTGTCATTGAAATAGTTGTTATCAAACACAAGGCGTACAGGAAGACGTTTGATAATAAACGCTGGCAGTTCGCTGCACTTGCGTCCCCACTGTTTCTCTGTGTATTCTTTGATAAGTTTCTCAAAGATGTCTTTACCGACTAGCGTCAGAGCCTGCTCCTCTAAATTTTGAGGCTCACGACCATTAAGCATTTTGACGGCTTCTGCCTTTTGCTCCTCAATCTTTGCCGAAGCTTCTTCTGGAGTCAAAACGCCCCACATCTGGTAGAAGGTGTTCATATTGAAAGGAAGATTATAAAGCTTTCCCTTATAATTAGCGACAGGGCAGTTAGTATATCTATTGAAAGGTACTATATTGTTTACAAAATCCCAAACCTCTTTATTAGATGTATGGAAGATATGAGCACCATATTTATGAACATTGATGCCTACAATGTTTTCACAATAAACGTTGCCACCCAGATGTGGCCGTTTGTCTATCACAAGGCAATTCTTGCCCATCTGCTTTGAACGATAAGCAAATATCACTCCGAATAAGCCGGAACCAACTATTAGATAATCGTATTTTTTCATGTTTTTATCCCGCTGTACTTTTTATAGACAATTAAATATGTAATATTTTAACCACCTTGTAACTCATTTCTATATACTTTCTTATTATAACAAAAAAAGGCGTTCTATATTTTAAAGCCAAATAATTAAGCCATGCCACTTTACCCTTCCAATTAAAGAATTTATATGATTCTGGAAAAGTATCGCTTAATAACCTTTTTACTTCCTCTGATTGTGGCAAGTCCAACAGCTTAAGCTTTTGCCCATTCACATGCAGATATAGACCTTCCATCATTTTAGAATCTTTCCAAAGATTGTATTTGTCATATATTTCTGTCAAATTGCAAACAAAATCCTTATACATGCGAACTCTTTTTGCGACATCTGAAGAATGTGTTAGAGACTGATTGTTGATTCTGTAATGATATGCAGGTACTGAACTATAAGCAACACTCTTAACAAAATGCATCAAAGAAATACTGAAATACATATCCTCGTAGAAATCATGTTTGGGAAATTGAAGCTGATTCTTCTGGATAATTTCAGTACGTACCAATTTATTCCATAAACCTGCATGTAAAAGAGTTAACAATTCTCTTGTAACAACAGAGGGTGCAAGTTGGGTCGGTTTATTTAAACAGGCAACTGTTCTATCGCCATAATCATATACAAAAGCACTAATAACCAAGTCTGCACCATCTGCATCTGCGACAGTAATTAAGGAAGTAAGATAATCGCTATCTATCCAATCGTCAGAGTCAAGACACAAAGTATATTTACCAGAAATAACACTTAAGCCCTTATTTCGCGCAGAAGATGATCCAGAATTTACTTGATGAATAACCTTAAAGCGATTGTCCTTTTGTGCATACTCATCGCAAATGGAACCGCTATCGTCTGTACTACCATCATCCACAAGGATACACTCCCAATCAGTAAAAGTCTGGGCTATGACAGAATCCAAGCATTGACATAGATAAATCTCCACGTTATATACCGGAACAATAATTGAAATTTGAGGCGTTTCCATTATCAACAATTAAGAGCCTTAGTTATGAAATCCGATGAAATGTTTCTGTAACCATCCAGTTTCTTATATACTTCTTCAGAAAGAGGATTCAACATAGATTGATTAAACTGTGAGGCATTTTCTATTAATCGACCTTCTAATCCAAATCGTTTTAGCAGTGATTCAAAGCGAGAATAGCCCCTGTTTTTGTTGCCTAAAACAACAAATGGTTTATGAAATAGGATACTAAATACACATGCGTGGAAGCTATCTGTTATAACCAGTTTCGCATCGCGAAAACCAGTCAACCAACTTTCTACAGGAGGCTGAACACGTCTTTCTATTGGTAATGTCACATTATCGACGTCCGATGCAGCTTGGAAAACCTTCAAGTCGTTCTCATTAGCAATTTTTGCAATAAGATTATTGATTTCATCATTAGCATCAAGAACATAACACATCAAATCACCAGGGGCCTTGACGTTCTGAGGTATAAGGTGTTCATAGTCCTCCTTATTCAAAAGCATAGTAGGATCTAACACCCATTGTACATCTTTATGACCTAAATATTTTTCACACAGTTCAATGCCACTTTGCTCTCTTACAGATACAGCATCAAATTTCTGAAGAAGATTACTACACTTTTTAGTTTCTACTTTATTGTATTCCCATTCATCAGTTCCAAAAGATGGCGCATAGGCTATTCGTTTTAAGCTCCATTTTTTTGTAAAGGACAAAAATGCATCTTCGATGTATTTATAATGGAGTCTATAATATTTGGGGCGCCATATCTGATCACTACCTACTAAAAATGCATCAAAATCTTTTTCTTTTATATCGGAAATCTGTAGTATTTGATGAGCATGAATATGATTATTGATGAATTTCTGTGTATTTCTTTCAATTATCGCCTGATTTTTATTCCATCTTAATTCACCAAAGATTGAATTATCATATCCTAAAATAAAGCGATTAATACACCGTTTTACAATCTGCAAAGGATATTTCCACCAAACGATTTGCATTCTCCAAGGACGTTGTATAACACAAGCCTCATACCCCATTCGCTCCAACACTGTTTGGAGTGCATAGGCCTGAAGAATTCCACCATAATTAGTATGTAATGGAAGTGTTAAGATTCCTATTTTCATTTTTTAAAATTAAGTAAATATTTCATCTCATCAAACTCTTCGAATCTAAAGAAATAACTTATCCCACAATAAAACAACACGCCAAACAATCCGCCAAAAAGGACCTGTAGATAAAGGCTGACTATAAAATTGTTAACAACAATTATAATAACTAACATCAACAGAGACAAGACGAAAAAAGGGAGGATGTCTTTCATCTGAGTGAAAAATCCAACTTTAATCAACTTTCCCGTATAGTATGTATTTATTGTAAGTGCTATAATTTGCATCAAAATTTCTGCAACACAAAACCAAATAATCCCTCCAATTATTAAAGTCGGAATTGTAACCAACACACCAATAGGTTTGATAATCATTTTAAGTTTCAACACCAAATCTGTTCGTCCTTTAACATATAACAGATTAATATTTAATAATTGGATTGGCTGCCACATAAAAGTAAAGCATAATAATTGAAGGAGTATGACACATGCCTCCCATTTAGAAGTGAGCATAATCAATACAAGTGGTCTAGCCAATGCTGCTAAAAGAAGCATGACAGGGAATAGTAGAAATGCTGACACTCTAATCATTTTTCTATAATTAATTCCCAATTTCACATCATCATCTTGCATCTTACTCAATACAGGAAATGTAACGGCACTTAATACTCCTACCACATTAGAAGATGGTAACGCTGCATAACCTTTTGCTCGATTATAATTACCTAAATCAACCGTCCTTCCTCCGAATTTTCCAATAAAAAAAGGAGCTATATTGGAAAAAAGCGCATCTATGAGTTGGGATGCCACAACCTTATTTCCATACCCCCAAAGGTATTTAAAAGAATCTCTGGACCATCTTTCACGAGGAAACCATTTCACTGCCAACCATGTTTGTATGAGTCCGAGGATACTTGAAGACAGGTTTGCTATAACTAACGCCCATAGACCATAACCCATATATGCTGCTGAAATACCTAAAATTGCTGATACAATCTTATTGACTATAGAAATTCGAGCAGGTGTTTTAAAATCAAGTTTCCGCTGTAAAATAACATTCTGAGGAGTAATTAGCGGTGCCCATAAGAAGGTTAGTGCAGTTATTCGAATTAACTTCTTAAGTATAGGCGTGTCATAAAAATCTGCAATCCAAGGGGCACAGATGAACAAACATAAATAACAGAGAATTCCAACGCCAAAGCTATATAAAAAAGAGGTTGTAAGATCTTTCTCCGTCAATTCCTCCTTGCGCACTAAAGCTGAGCTAAATCCACTTTCAATAAAAACATTAGCAATAGACATAAAAATAACAGGGATAGCAGTTATTCCATAATCAGACGGAGTCAATAATCGTGCCATAACAATGCCAACAACAAACTGCATGGCATAGTTGGCGAACTGATTAAAAAATGACCAGTATAACCCCTTCTTTGTTCTATGTCTTAAAGAAGTATCTTCCATTACTTTATCAACGATTCAATATTCTTTTTACTAGGCGAATCAATTTTACTATCAAACTTTCTTTATAGAATTCCAACCAATATTGCATTCTATCATGAAACGTTGCGTTTCCAAGATAATCCACAAATCCTAAATTATATTGTTTACTACCTATATTATTTATCTTACACCATTTCTTAATAATACGATCTGTATCTGCATCAAATCTCAAATCTATACCATGTTGATAATCTTGGGTTTGATAGGCATTAATCGTCATTTTCACCCCATCCTTTAGCGAGATATTTTGCTTGAAAGCAGGCACCAGAGACTTTAATTTTTCATTGCTATTGATGGAATCAATTGATCTGCCTCCAAGAATTTCTTCACTCTTATTTGGCATTTCCTTAGCATAAAAATCCGAAGTTACATCAATTATTTTGGCTTTACATTTCAAAGTTATCTCGATAGCTTCGATTACTTCATTGAATGAAGGCATTTCATCACCACAGATATTAAAATCTTCATCATAGGCTCTGGGATTACCTATAAGCCCCACCATTCCTACTGCATAATCTTCAACACGCATCATATTTGTACGTGTAGTTCCACCATTCCAGCGAATAATAGGTTTATTAGCCAAGATACGTGCACATAATGTCCAATGATAGCCGTAATCTGGCATTATTCCATAAGGAATACGAGTATCTCCGTATGTGACACATGGGCGCACAATAGTATAATGACAATTGCTATCTTTTGCTATTGATTTCAAGTGTTCCTCACTCTTGTATTTGTTGACACTGTAACTCCATATTTTAAGCGGTTTTGGCGAATCTTCTGTCTTAATACCAGGTTTTGTCTTATCAAAAACGGCACAAGAAGACACAAAGAAATACTGATCTGTATATTGAGAGTAGAAATTAAAACTATCGGTAGTTTGTTCATCAGTATAGCAAAGGAAATCCATTACTGACGTAAAGCGTCTTCCTTTTAAATGCAAAGCTATCGTAGAATAATCATTTTTATCACATTTAATCAATTCTGCCCATGAAGGAAGATTACGTTTTCCACGATTTATCATCGTCACAGCGATACCTTGACGATGAGCTTCTGCAGCAACAGCAGTACTAATAACTCCTGTACCTCCGACAATAAGTATAGTAAGAGATTTTGTTTCTTCCATAACAAATTACAATTTCCAAGCAATATTTTTCATTACCACTTTTGCTGGGTTTCCGCTAACCAATGAATGTGCAGGCACATTCTGAATAACGTATGAATTTGCTCCAACAACTGCTCCTGCCTTAATCTTTACACCGGGACAAATTGTAGCACCCGAGCATAACCATACGTGGTTCTCTATAATTACTGGTCGTAATATCTTATAACCTTCAATGGCTATCAAATGAGCATTTGTGTCACGGATGCTGACATCACGACCTAAAGAAACACGTCCTTGCATTTCGATACGTTTACCACATATAATCGTACAATTGTGATTTGTACCACAATGCCCCATGATTAATTCTGCATTAGGGAAAACCTCAACATCACTACCATAGTCAAAATGACTATCTTCATTAACAATCATGCGAGCATCACGCTCTAATAAAAGACGTGTCTCCTCATGCGATTTTTTTACTTTTTTACTACCTACAACCAATGGACCATGAAGTTCCAAAAGCGAACCTTTCTGTAATTCTATGATAGTAAAAGGTGTTGGGTAAATAACACCTTCGTTCTGCCAATCAGTTTTTACATTCTTACAAAACACATTCAAACGGATAAACTGAAAGAATACAGATGGCTTGTATTGACTGTGTTTTAAAGCGGTACGCCATACTCTTAAATATAATCTCAACTTATGTTTGAAACCATGTCCAGTCGTCTGACCAAAATAAGTAAGGTGTTTTTCAACAGCCTCCTCTATTGACTTTTCATTGAGCTCTCTAAAGAATTCTGTACGATTGGCTGTCGGGTATTTCTCCGAGTGAAGTAATGCAGGATTTCCTGGAATCATATCATTGATATCAGCAGGAACACAACGTATATGTTTCTCTATCTTCTTAAAAAAGTCAAGTCCACGACTATTGTTCACTATTACCGCTGAAGTTCCAGCATTATCGTCAAGTTCTCGATATTCATTTTTCTTTTCACATCCCCAAAAATCAGCAATAGTAATATCTGCCATACGTGGGAATCCCTTAAATTTACAATCATAGCATGAGGGGCGACTTACGATATGACCATGATAGGCAGTACTATATAGGTCGTTGTCCTGAGCCCGACTATACATAGTTTTACCATTCTTAAAGTCGAACCGTTTTACAAGATTACGCCAACCAAGTTCCTTATCCTTGAACTTAAAGGAAATTAACTTACTGCCAGCTTTACGTTCCCAAAAGTCAAGATACTTTTGATAGAACAAAGGTGAAGTGATACTCTTACAAATGTAATCAACTATTATAAGGGACGGATAATCTTTACCCAAAAATCTGCGCAAGGCTGCCATTTGACAAGGTGAACCACAAACAAGAACCTTCTCTCCTGTCAGCAATAAACGTTTCACTTCTTTATAGAAGCCACGAGTATCACTCTGTGAATACTTACTTTGACGAATACGCTGCAAATCATCTGGATTGTTGCTAATGAAATGAGCTACACTCCAATCTTCACGATATATAGCTCCCCCAACATAACCGCCTTCTTCATACATCTGTTCTGCCAATGCAGAGAACAATCCACCTGTAGTACTTGCAAATCGTGTTTCGATATTCTTGTGAATGGCTGCAAAACATACAGGTTTTTCAAACTCGTTATGCTTTAACTCATCAACATGGAGTTGAGGGCACACCTTGTCACACAAACCACAATTTATGCATTTATTTTTATCCACCTCTGGATACCAAAATCCTTCAATATCCGTATTCAAACGGATTGCATCTTTAGGGCAGGCATCATAACATGCGTTACAGCCACAACAATCTTTCTTGTCTTTTATGTCAATCATAATATTATTTGATTGTATATCCACCATCTACTATCAAATTCTGTCCAGTAATCCATTTTGAGGCATCACTCAGAAGATATATACACGCGTTGGCAATATCCTCGGTCGTTCCAATACCAAGAGGATGCAACGATTCCGTTACCTTACGTCTATCTGGATCTGCTAGATAAGGTTGATTCTTATTGATAGCGGTTTCTACTACTCCCGGCGAAATGACATTTATCCTAATTTTCTTGGTGGCATACTCTATTGCCATTGAACGACAACCGGATATTAAGGCACCTTTCGTAAAGCTATATAATGATTTTGCATTCTCTCCCACGACGCCCATAACAGATGCAAAAAATATCACACTTGCTCCTTGTTTATTGACATTCTTTACGCCAAGAACCTGTCTCGTCAGTTCAATGGTTGCAAAGACATTAGTCTTAAAAAATTCATCAACTTTTCCTGGACTCATCAATTTGTATGGTAAAGTTGTGGATATACCAGCGCAATTGACTAGTCCGTCAATTAACCCCATCTTATTCACTATATCCACCACAAGTTCCTTCTGATGCTTAAGGTCTGTTAAATCATAGCTTATAA
Organism: Prevotella sp. E13-27; assembly: GCF_023217965.1. Lineage (NCBI taxonomy): Bacteria > Pseudomonadati > Bacteroidota > Bacteroidia > Bacteroidales > Prevotellaceae > Prevotella > Prevotella sp. E13-27. The sequence continues at coordinate 1,411,645 of NZ_JALPSC010000002.1, forward strand.
CCAGATGCCCTGAACCTTCAAGTTGGGATTCAGTTTCTTTTAAACGATCTTCATTACGTCCTATTATAACCACTTTTGCCCCCATTTGTGAACAGGATATGGCACATTGGCGACCGATGCCACTACTGGCACCTGTGACAAGAATAGTCTTGCCTTCAAGCGAAAAAGGATTAAACATTAGTCTTTATGTGGTTTTGTTTCTGACTCTTCTGATTCTTTCTCAATAGGAGTATAGTCACGACGGAGAAATTCATCAACAGGCTGACCTTTTTCAACTTCTACAATATCGGATATCTTTGTATCAACAAATGGAACAATTCCTGTAGCCCACGTCATACCTACGCCAAAAGCACTTAACAAAAGTGTTTTCTGACCATTTAGTTTCCCTTTCAACTCACTAACGATAGTCAAAGGAACTGATACAGAGGATGTATTTCCAAACTTCTCAATAGTGTGAGGAATCTTTGACGTATCAAGTTTCATCTTCTTCGCAATATACGAATTGATGAAGTTATTAGCTTGATGAAAAACAATATAATCCAAATCTTCCGTTTTAGTATTAGCGAACTCAAGAGTTTGCTTGATATCACGAGGGATTTCACGAATTACAAAGTTAAACACATCGCCACCCTTCATATACCCCTGTTCGTCACTACGCATATTTCCATACTCGTCAACTACTTTTTCCTTTAAAGTTTCTGGTGTGGACATATGACGGTAACCACCAGCCTTAATCATGATAAGATCTGCACGAGAGCCATCAGAATTCATTGAAAGAGTTGTTGTTCCAAATCTAGAATCTAGCTCCACCAAAGCAGCTACACCTCCGTCTCCAAATATAAATGCACTACGACGATCACGAGGGCCATATACCTTACTACGAGTTTCACCATCCAAGATAAGAGCTTTCCTAATATTTCCAGTCTGCATCATACTAAAGACTACAGACATGCCATAGAGAAATGCCGAGCATCCGAGGTTCACATCAAATGCAATACAACTATTTTTTAGTCCAAGACGATGTTGCAATGTGATGCTTGTTGCTGGCATACGATAATCCTGAGTTTGTGAGATAAATACTAGCAGGTCAATCTCTTCCCTATCGATATCGTTGTCTGCAAATAATTTCTGTGCAGCTGCAAAACATAAGTCAGATGAGCAAGTCTCGCTGTCTGCAAACCTGCGTTCAAATACACCAACTTTGTCTACTACTTCCTTTACTTGGTCAGCAGGGAAGAACTCGGTATATTCGTAATTGTTTATCACCTGTTTTGGAACTGCACCAGCCATTGCTGTTATACCGATTCCTTTAAAACTTAATATTGCCATTTTTATGCAATTGCAATGTTATACAAATCTTGAAGAGTATTTGCACTCTTTATTTGAGCCTGTGTTAGTTCTTTACCGAACTCCTCGTCATAGAAAGCAATAAGAAGCATTACAGACAATGACGACCACTCATCTAATTCACGGAACTCTGTTTCAGCTGTCAAAGCCTCTACGTTATCAACTTCAATTGCTTCTGCAAACTTTGCAATAAATTCATTAATTTTCATAAAATTCTGTTTAATTATATATTAATCTTATTCCATACATTTCCAAATATTATTATTCACATGTATATTAATGATAGAAACATGTAAACAATCGCAAAATTAGTGTTTTAATTTTCAAATATCGCTTGTAGACATATGAGTAAAAAGCATTTGAGGTAACAATTAGGTATTTATTTTTTAAAATATCATCTATTTCATAAGACATCAATTCTTCATGAAAAAAATCTAGAATTTTATTTGAATAAGAAAAAACAAAAGCGTCGTCTAGATTCTTATAAATAACATGACGATATTGCTTTTCATCAATATTAAATAAATTAAATACTATAATCTTTCTTTTAGGATACCTCATTTTGTATTTTAACGTTTCTCTTATATCAGTATTGTGCGATAATGAATGACTCCTCACTCTATATACCGTTGTCAAATCTGGTATATAGTGAAATTTTACACCATAAATACACATTGAAGCATGTAACAACATTCCTTCACCTATGGTTAAATCCAGCAATTGGGGGAATGTATTATTACACTTCGTCAGAATCTCTGTTCTATAACAACAAGTTGATGCACATGGATAATAGGTAAAATCATGATTAAGGAATGAGACTAATCGCTTTTTCCTATCTTTAGGCATTTCCCACTCCCAATGATTAATAATTGCCCCCCATTTTTGTTCATCTTCAATCCACTGTTTTAATCCTGTATGCACGTATGAGGTATCAGGATGTGCCTCTAGATAACCAACCTCTTTTTCTATTTTATATTCATCTATCCAATAATCATCTCCTCCTAAAAGACATGTATATTTCGTGTCAATTAAAGGAAATGCAATTTTTAACGTTGGATTTAAGCCAATATTTTTTGAATTGAATACAGGTATAATTTTGTTAGGGTAATTATCTATATATTCACGAATAATCGCCTCTGTTCTATCTGTACTTGCATCATCAGTTATAAGAATCTTGAATCGAAATGAAGTTTTCTGATTCAAAACTCCATCCAATGTTTGGCGTATATATTGCTCATGATTATATGCGAGAATTAAAACAGTCAGAATACAATCATTCATAATAAAAAAAACAATGTGTATTAAATAAAGCGATTAATTAACATGACAACTTGTGCAACATCTTCCAATTTTATTGCCGGTCCTATCGGAAGTGATAGTTCCTCGTCTGCAAGTCTTTCTGTGATAGACAGGCTCAACTGAGGTACATTCCATGCCTCCTTGGCATAGCATTCCTGCTTGTGTGGCGCTATTGGATAATGGCAAACAGTTCCTACTCCATTCTCCTCCAGATAATCATGAAATCTATCACGATTCTCTTTACCCTTCACAATAATTGGGAACAGATGGTATGCATTCTGTTCATCGGGCAGCAAATCTGGCAACGTAATCAAAGGATTATTGATATGCTCATAGTAGTAATGGGCAACCTCCTTACGATGCTGATTATCCTCTACCAGATATTTCAACTTCACATCCAAAACAGCAGCCTGGATTTCATCCAAGCGACTGTTGCGACCTGCATACTTGAATACATATTTCTTTTGCGAACCGTAATTAGCTAACGCACGTACTGCAGCAGCAAGCTCTGGGTCATTAGTAGTTACAGCACCTCCATCACCAAGAGCGCCAAGGTTCTTACCGGGATAGAAACTATGACCAGCTGCATCACCTATTGAACCTGTTACTCTACCATCAGTGAACTTACAACCATGACTCTGGGCACAGTCCTCAACCAACTTCAAGTTGTACTTCTTGCAAAGTTCACCTATCTTCTCTGTATAGGCAATACGACCATACAGGTGTACAATGGCTATCGCCTTGGTCTTGGGTGTAATTAAGCCTTCAATCAGGTCATCATCTATCTCCAGTGTATTAGGCTTTGGCTCACAAAGAACAGGTACCAGTCCATTCTCTGTAATACCTAAGATGGTAGCGATATAAGTATTTGCTGGTACAATCACCTCATCACCAGGCTGCATCACGCCCATCTCGATGTATGCACGAAATATCCAGATGAGAGCATCCAAACCATTAGCACAACCAATGGTGTATTTAGTACCAATAAACTTAGAGTAGTTCTCTTCAAACTTCTCGTTTTCTTTTCCCTGAAGGTACCAGCCTCCATTCACTACACGGCTTACAGCTTCGTTAATCTCAGCTCCATGAAGAGCTGTTACGTCTTTTAATGATAAAAAAGGTATATTCATCTTTCAGTATAATTTTCTATATAAATTTGTTCTAATTTTGAGCAAAGCGACCACTAAAAGTCAACCTTACGATAGAACCTTGCAGGATTACCCAACCACAATTCGCCAGCAGGCACATCCTTTGTAACAACTGAACCAGCAGCCACAAAAGCACCTTCACCAATAGTTATGCCGGGAAGAATAACACATCCCGCTCCAATGGTTGCACCTTTGCAGACATGAGTTTTTAGCAAAGTCCAGTCTTTGTTCTTAGAACGTGGATACATATCATTTGTAAACGTCACATTAGAACCAATCATCACGTTATCCTCCAACGTGATTCCATCCCAAATTTGTACGCCACATTTAATGGTGACATTATTTCCTATCACCACATCGTTCTCAATCAGACAATGTGAGCAAATATTACAATTCTCCCCTATCTGAGCTTTAGGGAATATCACACAGAACTGCCAGATCTTCGTACTCTCTGGCACATTCTCGTTCATACAATCGGCCAATTTATGTATCATCTCTTTCTAAATTCTAAAAAATCATCGTAATCACGTATATAGTCATCGGCTTGATATACTTCGGAGGCCAACACCATACAGACTGCTCCTGAAGAAAAATCTTCTAAATCACGCCAAAGCCCTGGCTTTACGTAGAGTCCCTGGTAAGGCCTATTCAGAAAGAAGGTACGTTTGCATTTTCCGTCATCTAATGTTACTGTAAAAGAACCAGATGCTGCCACAATCAGTTGTTCCAAATCTCTATGTGCATGAGACCCACGACTTTCTCCTCCAGGTACATCATATAAATAATAGACTCTTTTCACATCAAATGGAAAAGTAGTGCCATTCTGTACCACTGTCAAGTTTCCTTTGCGGTCACTATGATGCTTATCAAGTTCAACTATTGTACAATCAAAAACACTATAACTTGCCATCTTTCTTCAATTTTAAGAATTCATCGTAGTCACGAATATAGTCGTCAGCAGAATACGCCACAGATCCGAACTCCAAAGCAAACGAGTTTGTTGAAAAACACTCCATTGTACGCCACAAGCCCTTCGGTATGTATAGACCATAATACGATCTATCCAGCCTAAACGTCTTCTGAGAAACTCCATCATCGACAATTACATCAACTGCCCCCGAAAGAGCTATCACCACTTCCTGATTCTCACGGAAGGCATGACCGCCTCTATCTTCTCCTCCAGGAACATCATAAATCCAATATGTCCTTTTGATTTCAAAAGGTATATGATTATTCTGTTCTGCAAAGGATAAGTTACCTCTGGCATCCAAGAACTTGGGTAGCTCTATTATTTTTACATCGTCTATACTCGCCATATCTAATCTCTAAATGTGCTTGAGTTTATTTCCTCTTTCATTTCGTCAATCACCTTTAGCAAGTACTGGCCATACTGATTCTTCAGCATGGGTTTTGCAATTTCGCGCATTTTCTCTTCACTAATCCAGCCGTTGCGATAAGCAATACCTTCCAGACAAGCGACTTTCAATCCTTGACGTTTCTCAATGACTTCAACAAAAGTACTTGCTTCAGCTAATGAGTCGTGTGTACCCGTATCAAGCCATGCGAAGCCACGGCCAAAAACCTGAACCTTCAGCTCACCATCGTTCAAGAACTCTTGGTTCACTGTAGTTATCTCTAATTCACCACGGGCAGATGGTTTGATATGCTTGGCTACATCTACCACCTTATTGGGATAGAAATACAAGCCTACTACTGCATAATTACTCTTGGGCTCTTTCGGTTTTTCTTCTATGCTCAGGCAGTTGCCTTCACGGTCAAATTCAGCCACACCATAGCGTTCTGGATCACTGACCCAATAGCCAAAGACTGTGGCTTTGTCATTTTTATCAGCATCATTCACTGCATTACGCAAAAGCTTGGTAAAGCCTGCACCACAAAAGATGTTATCACCCAATACGAGGCAAGCAGAATCATTGCCTATGAACTTTTCACCAATGATAAAGGCCTGAGCCAGTCCATCAGGAGAAGGCTGCTCTGCATACTCGAAATGAACACCATAATCAGAACCATCACCCAACAGACGCTTAAATCCAGGCAAATCGTATGGTGTAGATATAATCAGAATATCTCTGATGCCAGCCAGCATCAATACTGATATTGGATAATAGATCATTGGTTTGTCGTAGATGGGCATCAACTGCTTAGAGATGCCCTTGGTGATTGGATAGAGACGGGTGCCACTACCACCTGCCAAAACGATACCTTTCATATTCAAAATGGATTTGTTGTTGCTTGTATATATGCTTGATGCACAGCATCGACTATATTATCTATTTCATCCTGCATTGCAGGAATCTGCTCTGATAAAGCAGAATCTGCTTCGCAAGATGCATTGATTCTAATGACTTCTGGGCGGCCCTAAAACTTCAGTGTCACCCAAGGGTCGTCAGAATCATCCACCTGAATGGTGATTCGTTTGTCTTTTACTATTCGCTCATAGCCTAATGATAAGGCTAAAGCATTATGGAATCGTTCTTTATTCATATTGTGTCAAAAGCCGTGCTTTTGTCATTTTTTAGTTATCTGTCGTGAAAAGGCAAGATTGTCATTACATTTCACTTTTTATTGCAAAACGTCGGAATTGGATGCTTACTATTCTGTATCATCTACATTTTCCTTTTCAAATATTTCTTTAAAGAAACTAATACGCATATTTTCTATTTTAAAGCCATATGCATAACGCTCTTTTAATGTTTTTGAATTCTCTGTCTTTTTAATTTCTTCTATTATCAATTCTTCATTAGATCTATTATTATAGGCATTAAAACAAAAGTATATGAAAGCAATAATAGCCATTACAGTTAAAACCAGAAAGATTCCTTTCCATATATCTGCTTTAAGCCCTATAAAATCCTTAAAAGTACAAGCATATATTGTGGCCGACAAACTCACCATAGTAAAAAAAGCACCAACCCAACCTCTGCTATTCCTAAGTCTTGGGACATGTTTTAATAATATGTTGCGTAGCTTATCCTCAGTTATGGTTATTTGAGTGCTACCAACATTCTCTACTATACCTGATACGAATTTACTTGTTGCCATCCTTAGTTTCTTTAGAGTAAAGATTAAAAGTCACAATTCTTGCCTGGAATGATTTACTCGCCTCTAGATAGTAAGATAAATATAAATCCTTATCATCATAAGTGCCTATTGGCATCATATAAATCATAGAATTAGCAGTATCTTTAACATTATACACAGTTATTTGAAGGACATTGTTGTCTATGCCTTCTGCTTTTGTATATGCTTTTTCTTCCTTTTCATCTTTATCGAAATGTAATTGAACTTTCAATATATCAGGGGTATGGTCATGAATATCCCAGCATATATCTTCATCCAATCCAGCGATACAAACAAATGAACCTAAAAGATCATAATCTCCAGTTTTTATATTCTGTACAGGTATAACGTCCATAAATTTATTCTATCAATTTGTAAATCTTATATCTCTGCAAGAGTGATAAACATCGCTTCTTGAAAACCTGCGCAAGTCCTCTTCGAAAGCATTCACGTTCGGTCCCATGGGCACCACCCAGTTCGTATCGAAGGCCTCTTTTACGTATTTTAGTTCCCAGCCCTCTTCGCTCATGTGAGCCAAACAGAGGTAAATAGTTTTTCTTTCAGACATTCGTTTATTATATTATTATTAATTTCTTCGTATTATCATCTCGTACTCCCGATGTATTGTCAGGAGACAGCCTCCTGTCATTGTTTCTAACCCCTTCCAATCGCCTATCTATTCTCCCACATGTCCACACCCTGGCCAAGGGCATTCCTCACCTTCGGGCAAGCAAAGCGGATGAGCCGAGCGCATGATTAATGGTAAATGGTTTTATGGTTTACTTGTCCCCTAGGGGCACAGTTTGTTGTTATACAAATTAACCGCTATTTACTTATAGAATGCCCATCGATATCTTGGATCATTCGGAAGATCCAATAAATGCTTATTAAGTAAAGCCCCTTCTGGACTGTAGAAATACACATTGGAACAGAAATCCTTCCAAAAATCCAATACACCAGCATAATATAAGTCAAGCTCTTTTTCTGTAAAAAATTGCTTGTTCTTTGACGAGATGTGAAAGCCTTTTTTCTGTAATGCTTTGCGTATGCTATTATGAGATACACCAGAATTATGCGAGTAGTTTAGCTGCAGTGCCTCCACTGAAATTTCTTTTTTAGCATTCTCATCATGCATTCGGCTATACCAATGAGTTCGTAACATCTCCTGGGGCATATATTTATCGCCATTCTCAGATTCGGCAAAGATACGATCAGTAATGTCTTGGTCATGGCGAAAGAATACGTATCGTACCTCAGGGCGGTCATTGAAATTCTCACCTAAAGCCAGCTGGGTGAGAAAACCCGACTGGTTGCCACTACGCATGAATGGCTGCTTTCCGATTGTTTCTACGAGGTAATTGCGACCTTGACGCTTCGTAAATGCATCAGGAGCCAAGTCGTAATAGTAGAGCACACCAAGTTCAGATCCTGTATATTTCTCATAACGGTCGGCATCCATATTAAACCAAGTAACTGCAAAGAACTTGGCTACATCCATATCGCTAGTCAAATCGAGCTTAGGAGTATTATTGTAATAATGCTGACTGAGACCAACATAATCCACCTTGAAACGGAAAAAGTCGTTAAGCAGATAGAAGCCATCCTCAAAAAGCCGTACGAGGGGGTGTTGACGAAGTAGCACCTCCAATTCGTCCATCTGTATGATATCTGAAACGAACTGTCTTTTAGCTATATTCTCCTTGTTACGGAAAAGACTTGGCACACATACGTCGAAGAATTGCGACTGGCCACGATACAGGAACCTATTATGAGCAAGCGACGGCTTGATGGAAAAGCGGGGCATCTCATTTAAATGTCCTGGGCGCTGGCTCAGTTGATTGACTACAAAACTGGACGAAGTTGCTCTTTCCAAAGGATAATAACTGACATTAACAGATGCCCATGGAATACGGAAGATTCCACTCTCAAAGTCGAAGAAAAACTGCTCATTGCTTATCGCCTGTCGGTATGGGTCAGCAGCGAGACGTTCTTTTTCTATTTTAAGGATATATGCCGCTGCCTCATCAACATTAGCAAATGGATTACTATTACTACCCAACTGTCCTTCTTTCATCTCAGGCAGAGGTAGATTTATACTTTCATCATAAAGCTTCTTTAATTCATCCGAACGCTTCTGCTTGTCATCATGGGTAAGCGTTACTACCTTACGTTTTTTCTTATGAATCTGGTCTAAAGCTTGAACAACTTCACAATCGATTCCGAACTCGTCGTGAAGCATACTGATTGCTGCATCAATATCCAACACATCAGTCATATCAGCATAATTAATACCCTTCAGAAGACTCAGAGCAACAGCAAAATCCGTACTATCTTTATCTGTTAGGAAATCACGCTGCAAACCGTCGTTAAGATACTGCTGCCACATACGAGCTAACTTATAGCCATATGAACGATAGACTGACGGGGCATCGTTAGTAATGACGGGATTCGTCTGAAGCATCATCTTAATTACAGGCAAACACACCAGAATTTTAGCTTTGGTGTAGTCTATATTTATTACATCCGCCTTTCCATCTTTTCCGATCGCAGCCCCTATTTTAACCTCTGCCCAGTTATCCCTTGGTACACCAAGAAACAGCAGTGCTTCAGTATAGAAGCCATTGAGCATCTCCAATGTTTCAGCGTCAGTAAGTATCGATTTTGAAATCATAGTCAGTAAGCGTCCAAAAGTATGTGAAACCCTTTTAGGGCGGGCATTCTGAGAAGCCCGTCTTTCTTTGATTTCCTTAAAATTTAACTTATTTTATTATGCGCATGGGGCGTATACCAGCCTGACTAGGTTACCAAAGTCCCTACGGCCCCGGTTCCATGCCCTGACATAGTCCACGAAAAAGTCACGGAAGTTGCGACACTTCTGTAAACAGGTTGATATAAACGTATTGTATATCCCGGAGTTCTTTGCTTCTTTCGGACTGCAAAAGAATAATCCGTTTTTCCTTTGTACAGTCAATGGCCTTATCGCTCGTTCGACCGCCATATTGTCTATACTGTATTCGCCGTCATGCCTGTAGGCAAATATCTGATTCCAGAAGTTATGGAAGTAGTTCATTATGACAAGGGACAGATTCTGTCATAGGGGGCAAGCTATGTTCTTACGAACTGGATGATTCCCCTGCTGATGCCTGTCAGCCGTTCCAACTGGCGCACTGAGGCTCCAAGTTAATATCGTTGACTTTGCTCACGCTCGGCAGTGCTTAAGCAAGCTTAGCGTTGCTCTCGCTCAACCGCAAAGTTCTCGCAACTGCCCTAACGTTTCGCGTTGACTTTGTCGAAGCTTGTCACGACTCGGCAAAGCCCATGCAAGCATGGCTATGCGCTCGCTGCTCCAAGCCTTGTATTTGTCTTTCTAATTTTTGAAAATCACTGCTGCAGGTTACTCCTGCAAGTTTTATTATCTCTTGCCACACCTGATCGTCTGAGAGTCTCAGCCGTGGTCTTTCGTTCTCGTTGTCTAAACAGCAGATGTCATCGCCCAAAGGGTCGTTCTTGCGTCCCTACGGTAGCAAGCGGCAGAGCCGAGCGGTCGGGGCATTTATCTAGGATTACATCTGAGATCTCACTCATGTTCGACTATGTATGATGTAAGATGGCTGATGTTAGCGACGGCGAATGCCATATCGTTTTTTCTGTTTGGTTGAGAAGATGTCTGAGGTCTCGAGTAGATCGAAGATTCCGTTGCGATCTTCATCGGTCAGGAATCCGAAGAATTCACCTTGCTTGAGTCGTTCAACAGGTATAGAGAATAATTCGCCACAGTCAACGAAACTATTATAATCTAGAAACTCTGGATAGTTTTCCTGTTTCAACTCGTACTGAGCAGAGAGATATTGATAGAGCCTTGCGGTTGATCTGACGTTCCTTCACGACCTGCAGCATATCCTTGCTGGCACCACCAGAGGCTGCCATATCATAAAGAGAGATCTTTGTATCTTCTCCTGTCTTCTCTGTCTGACGCTTAGCCTTTAGCCATGCATTGTCATGAGAAAGCTCTGACAAGTCAAATGACTCAATTTCCTTGCAATGTGCTATCCATTTGTCAAGAATACGGATATTGCTTCGTGACAACTCATCCATTTCTGCTTTAACTTCTCTTGCTAAACTAACAACTTGATGACCGTCACTCTGGCCAAGAGTCAGGTCTGAAGCAAACGCTTTCAAATCATCAGTCGCTTCTATTACCTTTCCTTCAGCTACTCGCAGTACCTTATATGTCAAAGTAGCTACTGGTCCATGCTTGCGAGCCACAAAGGTGTCATACATGATAGGCACGCCATAGAGGGCGAGATGTTCCTCCTGTGCGAAATACATCACCTTGAAAAGGTGAATATAGTCTATAGCCACGCCCATCTGCTGCAGAATGTATTCTACAACAGCCTTAATCTTGTTTATATCATCAGTTTGTTTCATATATTTAACTCGTTATGTTATAGGTCATTTGCCATCAAGAATTAGAGGATTAGAGAATTATTTTTTGAGACGAACACGAATCACACGGATTGCGTATAAAGATTCGTTGACTTCTGTGCCGCAATTATTTCTACTTTAAATATTGTATTGCTCGATTTACCTTTTTTCTTATTACATTTCTTTCTTTACAATCTACAGTACATTCTGAAGTACATTTCACAAGGAGTGCATACAACGAATCTCTTGACAATGTTCCGCAATTATCTCCTGATATAGTAGAAGCCATTTGTTTCAACAAATTAGTTACAAAACCTGTTTGAAAGTGTCCCTTTGCTATCTGGCGAATACTTCTATCATCTGTTTTCATCAAATCTCTCACATGGTTTAATTCCTCTGTAGGGAAAGACTTTGTATTTAGAATCTCCTCAATTTTTTCTTTATCAACATTCACCGAATGATTAGATTTCAAGAACCTAACACATGAATCACCAAATATAGAGTGACCATGCTTGTACACATTATTAACTATATCATAAACTAACATTTCCTTAATATCGTCACAAAATGAGTCATAAGCCATGTTTATCTCACCCAAATGATCCTCTATATCGCGAGCTAGTTTCTGAACACAAGCATTGAGGTTGACAGGGCAATACATTACACTTTCTATAGAATGACTTAATGTCATCACAACAAGTGGGTGAGCTATCTGACTCTTCTCATAAAATGAATAATCGGAATCGCAAGCCACAATTTGCCTCAAACCTTTATTAACGATAGCATCAATTATATCATCAAGATTTCTGCATCCATCCTTTTCCCTGATTTCGAATCTACTTTTGTCAAAATACTGACTCCAAAACACTTTATCATCCGGACCCTCAACATTTACTATGGCTAACTTGCCATAGAATTTTGCCTCAACATTCTGAGCGCCTATCGATAACTGAAAAGAATCTTCTTTACTCGACATATTTTGTAACGCTTGTCAGATTGATTAATTTCTTGGGATGATTGGCAGCAATCTCTGGAGCATGTGTAGCAAAAATAATCTGAGCATTCGGGTTCAATTCTCTGATACTATTGATTAGATTACGTTGCCACTCTATATGTAGTGACAACTCGGGCTCATCGGCTATATAGACAAATGGACGTTTTTGCTGAAGGAGTGTCTCAGTGAGCAATATCAGCAATTGTCTCTCGCCTGATGACAATGAGTATATTGATAATTTTCGCTTTTTATCCTTACCATATTTAAGTATGGTTATCAACTCACCTGTTGAAGGATCAAACTCCAGCTCTTTATCTTTCAGATATTGACCAACTTTTTCCACATACGTTCTGATTGGCTCCATTATATCAGCCCTTTGTTTCTGATAGTCGGATGAAAGACTAAGGATAGCCAGCGTTCTGCTCATTAATGATAGAGAAAGCATCTCTTCTGCTGTGAAATGGCCGTCTCTACTATCTAGTTTTTCTACAACATAGGTAATTTTTTCTGCATGATTCTTAATCTCATCAGTATGTAGTCTTGGTTCACCAAAATAGCTAAAAACTTTATGCAGTTCGGTTATTAGATCTTCTCTGCTATAAGATTTGATTTTCTGTATTTGTTCGAATGTGGGTAGGCTATCATAAGCCTGATTGTACAGTAGAAGGGAAACAATATCTTCATTGAATTTTCTTGTTCGTTCATTGACTTTCCTTTCCAACTGTAGGCGATAAGAGACTATCTGATTCATTAATTGCCATAGTTTGGCATCAACATCATCATGCAACTCGTCGTTCATTCTTCTGTCCATCGAATCGTTAGCTCGATTAACAGAAAGCCAAGTCAGATTTACTACTTTGTCAAGTCTGCTCTTTAAATGGCGATACAAGGTTTTAGACGGAGTTCTTGACCTATTAAACAATCGAATGTCTGATAGCCTTATGTCAACGATTTCATCGCCCAAATCATAGCGATAAACAGCAGTTACTGCATCCTCCAAAACCCTTTCAACACGAATAATACTATTTTCTTCTGAACCTTCTGTCTGTAGTTCAATCTGCACATCATTAAATACAATATCATCAATATTCTGCAAATCAACATTCAGAATTCCCTCGAGAATTTTCAGCAATGTTGTTTTGCCTGTGCCATTACCACCAATAAGGATATTAACATCCTCGTTGAAAGTTACTGAGACATCCTTGATATCCCATAATCCCTTAACAGATATTGATTTAATTGTCTGACTCATAATGGTACAATATTAATGATTGTGATGTTTTGCCATATTCAAATGCAGATATGCTAAGAAGCTATTGTTAAACGATCCAGTCTCTTTTAAAATGTGGCTGACACCGCTCTATGGGAATCGAAATGTGGTTCTTAAGACTCGCTGTCGCTCGAATAAGTGGCAAAGACGAGCGGTGATCAGCGGGACTACTGACCCATGGAGCTACGGATATATCTTTCGTATATCGGAGATCAACATGTCGATCTCGTAATAGCCACCTACCTGAAGGGTGTTATCAAGAACTTGCGCCTTGAATCCTGCAGAATCGCCTGTAAGCGAACTGCCAATACGCAACACCAAGTCATACACGCAATGGCCTTGCATATAGAGATAGGCATTTTCTTCTGTCAACCCCAGACGACGAAAGACCTGCTGATACTTGCTAAGCGTAGATTGCTTCAGCTTATTCAGCTTCATAATACGACTGTCAATATCTTCCCTGATCTCCGACAGGAGCTGACTGCCATTGTCATCTAACAACGCCTTGCTATTAGGCTGATGTCGGAGTATGCGCGATTCGAGAAGACCAAGGGTTATGCCGCCCTTCTTCTGTATCTTATGAATCAACAGGATGACCAACGGCAGATATACCACCTGACTCAGGTTCGACAGGAATACCCCAAAGTCAAAGGGATCGTCGTAAGCCGTTTGCCACTGATGCTGGAGCGACTGTACATAGCAATAGTGGTTCTCCCAGGAATAGGTATAGGTCTGCAGAAGATACGGGGACACTGACATCTTGGGATTGCCACGAAGATAGTCGAAATCGCTATCGATGGCTATCAAGAGCCTTGAGTCGGCCTGCGAGACATATTTCAAGAGATAACTCTTACCTGTTACATGAGTGTTAGCCCCCTTCTGTGAATAGGGAAGGAACTTAAACCGCTTACCAGGGCAGGTGGCTGAAAGCACAGACTGCCAAAATGGTATATCGTCGACGTCCTCTACCCTCACCATTGCCGCTACATGGTAGAGCAGGCAACTGGCCTTTAGATAGCGGGCCCAGGAACTGACTGTCTGACCCTTACTTGCCATCCTTGAAGCGAATGATATCGTCGATGAATACCAGTTTGTCTTCCCATCCCATGGCAAAGATGCTGGGTGAGTGGGTGGTCAGTATCAGTTGACAATGGGGATTGAGCCCCCTGAGAGCCTTGATCAGCTTCTCTTGCCATGACACATGAAGGGAGAGCTCTGGCTCGTCCATCAGCAGCACTGCCGGTTTACCGTCCATCAGGAACACCGTAAGGAGTATTAAAAGCAGCTGCTTCTCGCCTGCAGACAGTTGTTCGAGCTCGATTCTATTGCCATTTACCCCTTCGTCGATGAACACCAGACTGTTTTGCTCCCTGTCGATTTCGATATGTTTCTTGGTTTCGACAAAGAAAGTGTTTACAAGCGCCATGAACTTCTCTATGCGCTTGTTGACTGTCGCAGCCTCGTCGGGGAAATTGAGCGCCCTCATGCGGTAATCGAAGAAGGAATACGAGTTCTTGTTCTTGATGACAAGGTTCTCGAGTTCCTCCATCAGCTGACTACGTGATGAGCGCTTGACATTGGCTGGCACGTCAAACGAACGCACATAGCTGATACTTGTCCCCTCTAAAGGTGAGCCCTGGGCAATGCCATACTGCTTCTTTACAGGCGCATCAGTATAATAGGCATACATAGCATTGAGCAAGGTGGTCTTGCCTGCGCCATTGATGCCCACCAGTATGTTCACGTCGTCATTGAGCCGCTGCCATACAATATCGGCCTTTCCGCCCCACATTTCTGTTAATATGAAGGACCGAATGCTGTTGTTATCTGGTTTCTTCATCTATTCTTTATTTCAAAGCGTTACTGTTTGTAACAGGTTCATTTATTTAACTGGTGACACGTTGCCACCGGTTTGGATTACATGTCCCCTTGAGGGCTTTTTACATGTACCCTGGGGCTGGAGGGGATTAGCGCTCTAGGCTCTGCTGGTACCACTCGAACAATTTCTGGACTCCGTCCTCGATTTCCACTTTGTGGGTCCAGCCGAGACTGTGCAGCTTGCTCACGTCAATGAGCTTGCGCATAGTGCCATCGGGCTTGCTAGCATCAAAGGCTACTTCGCCCTCAAAGCCGACGGCTTTGACGACGAGCTCAGAGAGCTCACGGATGGTGAGTTCCTTGCCCGTGCCTACATTGATGTGGCAGTTGCGAATTTCGCCCAGGCTGGGGATATAGCCACCACGGCCGGTACTGTGGTTTCTATCAACTGCGCCGTCGGTGCTGGCACCGAAATGGACAGAGCTGTATTTCTCGATACCAATGATGTCGCTGAAGTTGACATTTAGGAGTACATGCACTGAGGCGTCGGCCATATCCTCACTCCAGAGGAACTCGCGCAATGGAGTGCCTGTGCCCCACAAGACAACACGGTTATCATAGATGCCATACTTGGCGAGAACATCAAGTGCTTTCTTTCTATTATCAAGAATTTGAGAATTTGTGAATTTATTATTTGCTTGAGCAGCCCCATTCTCTAATTGACTATCGTCTTCCTCCTCCTTGCAAGGCATAGTGCAAGCAAGCTTGCTCTCTGCTCTTGCTTCGTTCGTCGGTTCACTAATTCTAGACACTAAACCATAACCCGTGACGCCTTCAACAGGACGCTTATTCAGGTCGATAGCTATTTTATCCCATGCACCATCATGAATCAGTTTTGCCAGATACACCTTTCGCATCATGGCGGGCATGACATGGGAGTTCTCGAGGTGGAAATTGTCGTTGGGGCCATAGAGGTTTGTGGGCATGACGGCAATATAGTTGGTGCCATACTGCAGGTTGTACGATTCGCACATTTTCAGGCCGGCAATCTTGGCAATGGCATACTCCTCGTTGGTGTATTCCAGGGGTGATGTCAGCAGGCAATCCTCCTTCATGGGCTGAGGAGCATTCTTGGGGTAGATGCAGGTGGAGCCGAGGAAGAGGAGCTTCTTGACACCATGGGCATAGGCCTCAGAGATGACATTGCACTGGATCTTCATGTTCATCATGATGAAGTCGGCACGATAGAGCATATTGGCCATAATGCCGCCCACAAAGGCTGCAGCAAGGACAACAGCATCGGGCTGTTCTTCATCGAAGAACTTCTTGACCGCCACCTGATCGGTCAAATCTAATTCATTATGAGAACGTCCGATAAGGTTATTATAACCTCTACTCTTCAGATTGTTCCATATAGCAGAGCCCACCAATCCGTGGTGCCCTGCTACATATATCTTACTTTCTTTACTTAACATCTTATCTTCTTTGTTTTAACATCTAAAAGCGCTTCTTTTTTATTTTAACATCGAAAAACGCTAAAAACGCTAATATTGAATGTAGATAACAATCATTGTGATGATTGCTTTGCTTGTGAGCAAAGGTCTAATTTTGTTTGATGAACTTCTGAAAGCTAGCTTTCAAGATTCATCCAATAAAATGAGACTTCATCATCAATAATAAAAAACCTTTCGTCTATTTCGTGTATTTAGATGTTTGCATCAATACCTTACTATGCGCTGGGGTTTAACCTTTGTAGCGTTGAAGTTCACAAGGATGCCAAGCTTGTACCCTGTCAGGGCTAAGTAGTTAATGACTTGTGCTTCGTGAACTGGAAGAAGTTCATCGACGGCTTTTAGTTCTACGACTATTTTGTCGTAACATACAAAGTCAGCAATGTACTTCTGTTCGAGCTCCTCACCCTTATACATAATGGTGAAGCTCTTTTCACGCTCAAACGGAATACCCTGAAGTTTTAGTTCCTTTTCGAGAGCCTCTTGGTAAACCTTTTCCAAGAGCCCAGGGCCTAATTCCTTGTGTACCTCGTAAATGGCACCTGTAATCTTGTAAGACTCCTCAGGGTACAACAACGACATGCTTATTCTACTTTTATTTTATTTCAACATCGAAAGGCTCGGAAAACTCTAATAGTTCAGTGATAGATTCTGTCAGATGATGAGTTTTATTTTGTTTGAAGCATCTTGAAAGCAAGCTTTCAGAAGTGCTTCCAATAAAATCAAACCTTTATTCAGAACGTGTTCGGAATAAAGCAGACCTATGGTCTGTCACCTGAAAGAATCATTTTCGTTTATTTCGTGTTTTTAGATGTTCAATTACTTAACGATGCCCTTTTCGAGGTACTCGGCGAGGTTGGTGCGGACCTTGGCAGCTGCGCCTTCGGCAGCGACTTTGGCGATGTCGGATTCGACCATGATGCGGACGAGGTCTTCGAAGGAAGTCTTGTTGGGATTCCAGCCAAGCTTAGCCTTGGCCTTGGTGGGATCGCCCCAGAGGTTGACAACATCTGTTGGACGATAGAAGTCCGGGGAGACTCGTACTACGACGTCTCCAGTTGAGAGTTGAGAGTTGAGAGTTGAGAGTTTAGACTCATCGATGCTGTCGATGATACCAACTTCGTTGATGCCTTCACCTTCGAAACGAAGGGTGATACCAGCGTGCTTGAAGGCGAGCTGGGTGAACTCGCGGACAGAGTGCTGCACACCCGTGGCAATGACAAAGTCGTCAGGCTGCGGCTGCTGAAGGATGAGCCACATACACTCTACATAGTCCTTGGCATAGCCCCAGTCGCGCAGGCTGTCCATATTGCCTAGGTACAGGCAGTCCTGCAGGCCCTGAGAGATGCGGGCTGCGGCAAGGGTGATCTTGCGCGTGACGAAAGTCTCACCTCTGCGCTCACTCTCATGATTGAACAGGATACCTGAGCAACAATACATATTATAAGCCTCGCGATACTCCTTCACGATCCAGAAACCGTACTGCTTGGCCACGGCATAGGGGCTGTAGGGATGAAAAGGTGTATTCTCGTTCTGAGGAACTTCTTCTACCTTGCCATAAAGCTCTGAGGTTGATGCCTGATAAATGCGGCATTTGTCGGTCAATCCCAGCTGGCGAACAGCCTCCAGTATACGGAGAACACCCACTGCATCCACATCAGCAGTAAACTCAGGACTATCAAAGCTCACCTGCACATGGCTCTGTGCAGCGAGATTGTATATTTCATCAGGCTTAACCTTTCCAATCACTCCAAGGATACTCATCGAGTCGCCCAGGTCGGCATAGTGCAAGTGGAAATGAGGCTTGCCCTCAAGGTGAGCAATACGCTCACGGAAATCGACGCTGGAGCGACGTATCGTGCCATGCACATCGTAACCTTTCTCTAACAAAAACTCGGCCAGATAACTTCCGTCCTGACCAGTAATACCAGTAATAAGTGCTGTTTTCATAATTTATATTGTTTTTTTATTTCTATATCGTTGTTTGGGACTCTTGGGGGAATCTGGGTCTGTCATTTCGATGAGCCCAGCCTTGAGCGCAGGGGACAAGTAGTTAACTTCGTTGACTTTCCTCACGCTCGACAGAGCTGGCTGTCGCCTTCCTCGAACGCGACTCGACAATGCTAAAGCAAGCTTTGCATTGTACTCGCTGCTCTCTCGGTTCATGCGAGCATGGCTCTGTACTCGCTTACTCAGAAATTTGCTTCAGGAACTTGTCGCGAGAGGCGAACCCCAGGGCGGCCATCATCTCACGGACGGACATGGAGCCGTGAAGGATATCCAGCAGGCGCTTGAGTTTAGGGGCGGAACTGTCGCCAAGAAATGGCGACAAACTGGACGGAGCCGAAACGCCATCCGACGGCGGGACAAGGGACGAAGGGGCCGGACATCCCGACGGAGAACCGTCGGGCACAGGGGCAGAGCGGGAAAACCGCTGAGCACTAGAAGGGGCGTCATCAAATGGCGACGAACAAGACGGAGCCAAGGCGCCATCCGACGGCGGGACAATGGACGAAGGGGCCGGACATCCCGACGGAGAACCGTCGGGCACAGGGGCAGAGCGGGAAAAACGCTGAGCACTAGAAGGGGCGCCATCATATGGCGACAAACTGGACGGAGCCAAGGCGCCATCCGACGGCGGGACAAGGGACGAAGGGGCCGAACATCCCGACGGAGAACCGTCGAGCACAGGGGCAGAGCGGAAAAACCGCTGAGCACTAGAAGGGGCGCCATCAAATGGCGACGAACAAGACGGGACATTAATGCGATGCAATCGCAACACAAAGGACGAAGAAGGGCGCCAAATGGCGACAAACGGGACAAAGATGGGCTCTTGGACGAGCCAAGCGGCTCTTTTCCCCTGCAGAGAACAGCAGGGCACGGTGGCGAAACAGAGGGGCAGGACCGAGAGGGGTGCCTGCGGGGACCTGCCCCTGAGTTGATTTATAATTTCAAGTGCACTTCACTGGCACGTTTAGAACGTGATGTGGGTCTCGCCAGCCCAGTCGGTGTTGATAGTTACGCTGGTGATACCGGTGCTACCGGAACCGGAGTATCCAAAGAAGGGCCCTGAGAGCCACGTGATGTAGTTCTTCTGCATGGGCACATCGAAGTCGCGCTGGAGAATCTCGACGCCCGAAGCGTCGAGCGCACTCACCACGAGGTGGATGGTGCCCTCTGTGCTTTTATACGGGAAGGTGTAGAGGTCGAACTGCTTCTGAGAGGCAGAGACATCGAACTTCACGTCCTGCTTGCTGTTGACACAGCCAAGGCCGGTCTGAGCATTGAAGGCGCCTGAACCTCCCGTGTAGTAGAAACGGAGCTTCTTGACCTCAGCGGGAATCTCGGTGTCTGTGAGCACGAAGCGACAGAGGGCCGTGATACGGTCGAGAGAGACCTTGTAGTCCACCTTATCCTCACCGATGGTGACAGTGGCACAGCAGAGATAGGTATCTGTGTAGCCTGTGGCATTGGTGAACTGGACCTTGGTGGGGTCAGTCATCGTGGGGTTGCCACTGGCGCTATGGCCTACAACTACTAGGAGGTAGTCGCCCTCAGCGAGCTGGAAGGAGGCCTTGCCGAAATCGGCTTCGGCAGAGGTCTGGTTGACCTGCTTGACGCGGGAGCCGCCTTCATCGTAGATAGCGAAGTTGAGGCGGGTGCAGGCCTCGGAGGCAGGGGTGGCTGCACGAGTGAAGGTCTCGAAAGGGGTCTTCTCAATGCTGAACACCGTGACCCGGAGGTTGGCGTCTTTGTCAGCGGCTGAACCGCTGACCACAGTGTCATCGTCGGTGATGGCCTTCTCGCAGGAGGAGAGGGAGAGGAGTGTGCATAAAATGCACAGACAATGACCAAAGGACCGAGCACAAGAGCACTGGCAACGACCAAAGGACCGAGCATAAGAGCACAGACAACGACCAAAGGACCGAGCACAAGAGCACAGGCAACGACCAAAGGACCGAGCACAAGAGCACAGGCAACGACCAAAGGACCGAGCACAAGAGCACAGACAACGACCAAAGGACCGAGCACAAGAGCACTGACAACGGACGAAGGACCGAGCACAAGAGCACAGACAACGACCAAAGGACCGAGCACAAGAGCACAGGCAACGACCAAAGGACCGAGCACAAGAGCACAGGCAATGACCAAAGGACCGAGCACAAGAGCACAGGCAACGGACGAAGACACGGGCCCCAGAGGGCACAGACCGTACCGAGGGGTGTGCATGACATGCACACATACTGAACAGCTTTTGCATAGCTGAACCTCCCGACGGTTAGAAATTCACGGTTTCGTCATCGAGCCATGAGGTCTCGAGCTTGAAGGCTGCGGAAGATGCATCTACCGTGAAGACGGCACCACGAAGAATGGTCTTGCGGTTGCGCTTGAAAGGCACATCGTTAACCACTTTTGTAAGGAGAACATTGTCACTGGCATCAAGAACTTCGATGGTGATGTTCATCGATTCCTCGTCGGTGAAGAGGAACGGAAGAGCGTTTACTTCAATCGTTGCTCCTACAGCCGTAGAAGGGTTGTTGGTCTGCGAGAAGCCTGTGTCGGTCGTGGCCAAACCCGTGGTGGGGTTGAAGCTCTTGCCACCTTTGGCAAAGGTTGTGCGTACCTTCGTAGCACTGGCCGGACGACCATCGGTGGAGACAATCTTGAGCCAGGAGCTGATACGATTGAGGGTGACATCGAGGTCCAGCGCTGATGCGCTGGTCACGGTGACGGTCTGAACCTTGGTGAACGTTTCGCGAGGGCGCTCGCTGGTATAGGCTGCCTGAGTAGGACTGGTGAGTGTGAAAGCGTCACCATCGAAATAGGTATAACCCAGTGCCACCATGGTGTAAGTGCCTACCTGAAGATTAGCAGTGAACTCACCAAAGGTGGTGTAGGTGGAACCATCGCCCCTTAACTGAGTGGTTTTGTAGACCTCAGTACCATCGGCATCGTAGAATGCGAGTGTCATTGCCCCTACAGCAGTATAGTCAACAGGATTCTGAACCGCACGCGTTGTGGGGAGATCCTCCTGTGTGATGGAGAAGTCATTGATACGCACCGTAACTGGTGCTGTCACTGACTGGTTCTCTACTACTGTTAATTCACTCTCGTTGCTGCACGAAGCAGCCAGCAGGACAAGTCCTGCCAAAAGTAATTGTTTGTTCATAATATTTTTTTGTTAAAGTTTATGGGCACCATTGTGATGTCCATTTACTCTAACGTAAAAATAATATGACAAATTATATTGGAGTTACTTTTTTACTTTTTGGTATTTTAGCGTCGGTATCGTGATTATTCCTCTATCAGCTCAAGCCAAATAGCTGGAACGAAGGTGATAGCGACAGCTGCGATGCCGTGAATCTCTACGACGACGCGCTTGTTGTTCTTAATGCGCTTGATGACGCCCTCCGCATCCTTAAAATCACCATCCTTGATACGGACCTTCTGACCGGGAGTGCGCAGATAATCGACATTGGGATCTAGATAGATGAGCCGGTCATCCTGAACAGAGGCCACCCGCATGAAGTTTTCCATCTGACGGTCGGGAACAGTCAGGAGGTAGTCATCATCGCTATGCGAGAAAGGATTGGTCATATAGCGCAACGAATTGCACTCCTTATTAAACATCTTAAGCTCCGTGATTCGTTCTTGCGACGAGTTGATGAAAATCAGATTACGGATGGCTGGGACAATATTCTGATGAGGTTCACCATTGGCATCCACCCATCCGCGTAAGCGCATCATAGGCAGGAAATTGCGTACATTAAGCGTGTCAAGAGCATCTTTTATTTTCTCCTCGCGTCCGTAAGTAACACGCATGGGATACCAAAGAATCATTTCCTTACGAGGAACAGACGGCTTAATAGTATCCATGAAAGTTAAAAACAAAGGAGGGGGTCACCGCCAAATTGCTTGACAGAGCCCTCTTGGAGATAATCTATAAAGATGTAACCCATCAACTTCTGCGCTGATTTCCAGCTACATGAGCGAATCGTACACATTTTCCCGATGCTTCAGTCCCTAGAAAAAGAGGCTAATAGCGGTTGCAAAGGTACAACAAATTTTCTCAACTACCTAATTTTTATCAAGGAATCTTGGTCGAGGCTACAAAATGGTGAACTTAGCGAATTTAAGGAGGAGCTGCTTGGTGCCTACATTGCGGAACTCGATGGTGGCCTTTTCGTTCTCGCCAGAGCCCTCAACCTTCAAGACTTTTCCTATGCCAAAGCGCTGATGCTCGATGGTCATGCCTTCGCGAAGCTGTCCAGCGGAAGAGGAAGAAGATGATGAAGAGGTGTTAGACGAAGAAACTGCACGAGAGACGGGCTTGAAACGTCCGCCAGAGGCCTGGCTTAGCTGACGCTTGAAGCTATCAGAGAAAGGATCGACAGTAGGCTCTGGTCTTCGCGGTGCCACAGCACGAGGCATTGGATCGGCACGGAACTGAGTAGCTACAGGGTGAGGATTCTGAGTAGGCCTATAGTCATCATGTTCTCCGCTATGACTATTAGAAACGACATGAAGAAGAGAAGGATCTATGTCGCGAATGAAACGCGAAGGAGAGTCATATTCAATTCTTCCAAAACGGAAACGATTCTGTGCGCAGGTAAGTATGCAGTGTTTCTCAGCACGAGTGATGGCCACATAAAGAAGTCGTCGCTCCTCCTCGAGCTGTCGCATGCTGTCAGTACACATTGGTGAAGGGAAGATATTCTCCTCAAGACCAACGACAAAGACCGTTGGGAACTCCAGTCCCTTAGCGCTATGGATGGTCATCAGCGACACCTTCGACTGTTCTTCATCGCCCTCGCTGTCAAGGTCGGTGAGCAAAGCCACCTCCTGAAGGAAATCGCCAAGAGAGGTCTGGTCGTGGAGTCCTTCCTCCTTGCGGCTCTCCACGAAGTCCTGCATACCACCAAGGAATTCTTCAAGGTTCTCTTGTCGAGCAATATCCTCTGGGTTACGACTGCTGTAGATATCTTTCGAAATGCCGCTCTCCATGATGATGGCATGTCCCAGCTGGTAGGCATCTTCAGTAGCAACACGACTCACCCACCCTTCTATAAGCTGGCGGAACGCCTCAACCTTTGCGGCTGTACCCTTGGCGAGCTCAAGATGGAACAGGATGGGCTGAGAGACGACCTGCCACAACGACACGCCATAGGCAGTTGCAGTAGATATAATCTTTGACAGAGTGGTGTCACCTATGCCACGTGCAGGATAGTTGATGATGCGTTTCAAGGCCTCCTCGTCATTAGGATTGCACACCAAACGGAAGTAGGCTATGACATCTTTTATCTCCTTACGCTGGTAGAACGACATGCCGCCATATATGCGATAAGGGATGTTCATCTTGCGCATCTGCTCCTCAAACGAGCGGCTCTGCGAGTTAGTGCGATAAAGAATAGCGAAATCGCTATATTCGCAATGGTCCTGACGTTTCAGACGCACAATGTCATTGCATACTATCATGGCTTCCTCCTTATCGCTATATGCAGGCTTGAGAGTGAGCTTGTCGCCACACTCATTCTTGCTATATACATCTTTTGGAATCTGTCGTTCGTTCTTACGGATAAGGCTATTGGCAGCCTGCACTATGAGCTGAGTGGAACGATAGTTCTGTTCAAGTTTGAAAAGCTTAGTATTATTATAAGATGTATTGAAATTAAGGATATTGTCAATATTTGCACCACGGAAGCTATAGATGCTCTGTGCATCGTCGCCCACGACACATACCCGCTGACGCTCACGTGTGAGCTGATAGACAATCTTCTGCTGGGTATGATTGGTGTCCTGATACTCATCTACGAGCACATACTGGAACTTCTCAACATACTTTTTCCTCACATCCTCATGATTCTCAAAGAGAAGGTATATCTGTACAAGCAGGTCATCGAAGTCCATGGCGTTAGCCTGACGACAGCGCTCTGTATAACGCTGATATATCTCGCTGACACGTGGCAGTTTGGGGTTGAACAGAGAGCTGCCAACAAACTGCTGAGGAAGAATGAGATGGTTCTTCGCCATAGAAATCTGGTCGGCAACCGACGATGGCTTATACTGCTTATCATCGAGCTGCATCTCTTTACAGATGCTCTTCACAAGCGAACGCGAATCGGTCTGGTCATAGATGGTGAAGTTAGAGCTATAGCCTATCTTATCAGCCTCAGCACGCAGAATGCGTGAGAAGATGGAATGGAAGGTTCCCATCTGCAGATAGCGCGCCACCTCCTCACCAACGAGGCGTCCTATGCGTTCTTTCATCTCGCGTGCCGCCTTATTAGTGAATGTAAGTGCAAGGATGTTATAAGGTTTCAGTCCTTTCTCCTGAAGGAGATAGGCAATCTTATATGTCAGCACGCGCGTCTTTCCAGAGCCGGCACCAGCGATGACCAGCGATGCGCCATCGCAGTATAGCACAGCCTCGCGCTGACTCTCATTCAGTTGTTCAAGAAAATTTTCCGTCATAGCCTGCAAAGTTACGAAAAGTCGAGCGAAGAACAAAACAAATGCTGGTTTTTCCTGATATTTTACTTTTTTCAAACAACGAATTACACGGATTACACGGATTTATATTGCTCACGGAGTGTTTGAATATAAACAAAAACCGAAACAACCCTCACTTCAATATGTGTCGGACTTTCAGTCCTTACAAGATGAGAGGCATATATTTTTCCTTGTGTGCAAGCACCCAGATAAAATATCTACCTCCCATCTTGGTCTCTTGCAGAGACCTCACATACAGAAGTGAGCAAAAACACCGATTGTTATCACAATCTAAAAACAGAAATTAGTAAAGTGTTTTTTTCTTTATAAGAATCAGTAAGCAAATATAGGATTTTTACTGAAAGAAGTATTGCTATTTACAGAAAATGGACTAATTTTGCAAAGCAAAACGTTGAACACTCAAAACGAATGATGATGCAGTTGAACCTCCCTACATACGAATGCAGACTGAGAGAACAGAATGGCAGGCAGCAGATTTTCGATGTGCTGCGCCGCCGTTATGTTGCCCTAACGCCCGAGGAATGGGTACGCCAGCATTTCGTACATTATCTCATTGAGCACAAAGGTTATCCCAAGGGGTTGCTTGCCAATGAGGTGAATTTGCGTGTAGGAGAGAAGCACTTGCGTTGCGACACCGTGTTATACGACAAAGCCTTGCATCCCAAGATTATCGTGGAATACAAGGCTCCTGAAATAGCAATAACACAGAAAGTGTTTAACCAGATCACTGTTTATAATATGCTTCTTCACGTTGACTACCTCATAGTATCAA
This sequence comes from Prevotella sp. E13-27, assembly GCF_023217965.1. Lineage (NCBI taxonomy): Bacteria > Pseudomonadati > Bacteroidota > Bacteroidia > Bacteroidales > Prevotellaceae > Prevotella > Prevotella sp. E13-27. Next base: position 1,437,821 of record NZ_JALPSC010000002.1, read on the forward strand.
ACGGAATGCAGCACTACTGTTGTCAGATGGATTACGAGCAGAACAGATACACGTTTCTGAGCGATATACCAAACTATGACCAGTTATAACAACAGAAAAGCCGATTATCAACAGCCTTTCGACGTCATAATATTGAGCACCATCTCGTCAGTAGGTCCCATGCCGTTGGCACCAATGGCAGTGAGGTTATGTATGCTGCGGTCAACACAGTCGTCAACGATTCCTTCTGCTGACGTGACACACTTGCCTTCCATGGATAGCAGGGCAGAGAGCAGAGCAGTAGATACGCCAGAAGTAATCTTCAGCGAGCACGAAGGCTTGGCACCGTCACAAATCATGCCAGTGAGGTTTGCCACCATATTCTTTACAGAGCGACAGACATGCTCATAACCGCCACCCATGAGATATGTGATGCCAACGCTTGAGCCTATGGATGCCACCACACAGCCACAAAGAGCCGACAGTGCTCCAAGCGACTGCTTGATATAGATGGCGGTGAGATGGCTGAGCATCAAGGCACGAATAAGCTCTTCCTCAGTATTCTCGTTCTCCTTAGCATATACACACACAGGATTAGTGGCGCAGATGCCCTGATTGCCTGAGCCAGAGTTTGACATGACAGGAATCATGGCTCCACCCATGCGTGCATCACAGGCAGAAGCTGTGCGAGAGATGATATGTGCATAGATGCTATTGCCAAAGATGCCCTTAGACAGAGGCCGGTCTATGGTCTTACCAAGATTATGCCCGTAGTTGCCCTTTATAGCCTCGCGTGCAGCATTCATGTTATACCTACGCGTCTCCTCAATGAAGCGAATCTCTTCCAAGGGCGCTGTAGTAGCGAAGTCATAGACAAGGCGCATGTTCAGCTCAATGTCCTTATCGCATGATTCATCAGACAACTTCAGAGTTTTGACATCAGCCGATGCATCGGCAGGCTCTACAAAGTGAGTATGAGTTCCTGCTATTACAGCTGTTGCGCGCTTCTCACCAGCAATACAAGTCATCTCGACATAGAGCTTTTCTGTTATGCCAGTCTTAAGTTGAATGTCTATGCGCTCTTCAGCTATGAATTTCTTGCCTTCCTCAAGTGCTTTAGGGGTGAGATCCTTGAGGACCTCAAGACGATATTCGCTCTTGCCAATAAGTGCTCCAAGCGCAATGGCTATGGGCAGGCCAATCATGCCTGTGCCTGGGATGCCCACACCCATGGCGTTCTTCAAGATGTTGGCACTCAGACGCGCCTCAATGCGCTCTGGGCGACGTCCGAGAAGCTCAGTGGCACGGGCAGTACAGAGAGCCACACACATGGGTTCAGTGCAGCCTATGGCAGGCACCACCTCACGATTGACAAGCTTAATAATTCTTTGACGTGTTTCAGCGTCTATCATAATAGTAACAAGACTTAAGGTATCACATGTTCAGGTGTTTTGTTTCTTTCTCTTCTCTTCCTCTTCGAGCTCGCGTTCATAGTTACTGAGGGCATCCTCATCGCTTTCCTTTTCACACGATGAGAACAGAGAGCCTCCAATGAGGGCCATGCCAGCGATAGAGAACAAACCGAGTGCTGAACGCTTTAAAAATTCGCGACGCGAGACAGTTTCCGACGTATTGTTTTTGTTTTTCATAAAGCATTTGTTTTATTGTGAACTGAGCAAAAGTAGAGAATCTTTTCGAAATGACAAAATTTTAATACTTATTATTTAGTGAAGCAAGCGCTATTTCGATATTTTTAGCTAATTTTGCATCGTTAATTGCAAAAAACGCATTGATTCTATATTATTATGGACAACAGAAACATAAAAGATGACGCAGAGGAGAAGGACTCAAGAACACTTGAGTTACTGAAGATAAGAAGCGTCAGCGCTGAAATCAGAGACGGAATAAGACTCTATCTGAACAATTTCCGCAGCATCTTCCGCAGTTCATGGCTTGCAGCCCTGTTCTATGCCCTTGTGACAGGAGGAATGATGACTTACTGCATAGGCAACGTAACAAACCTACTGAAGATGCAGATGGAAGGCCATCTTACCGAAGACAACAGTGAGCTTATGCTGTTAGGAGCAGGATTTGCAGTCTGTATGCTACTTGCCATCATTGCTTCTACACTGTTATATTCATCAGGATTATCTCTTCTGAGCAGACACAGCGAGACAGGAGCCATCCCCACCCCAGCCCATTGGTATGGCTCCAACGACAAGCGCGCCATTCTCAGGACATCACTATGGATGCTGGCGACAGTAGTCATAATAGCTGTATATGAAGCTATAATATTCGCTATAAAGAAATGGCTTACAGGTGTGTTATCGCCCATGTCCTTAACAATGCTCATTGGTATCACCACTATTATAATGCTGATAGCGCTGCCGATAATCATGATGCGCATGCTGCCCTACATACTGAACAAAGACAACAAATCGCCACTGGGCTATGGCATTCCAGTAAGGACATGGGGAAGCACTCTCACCATAGCCATTGTTGTTGTGATAATGATTGGCATAGCATCGATAGTGACAACACTGCCATCATTGATACTTCTCGCAGCAAACATACAGTCACTGGGAGGCACTATATATGGTGACCCTACAGGCATGCCAAGCTACATGATATGGATGAACATGGGTGTGTTCACTCTCGCTGGTTTCATACAGGCATACGTGAATCTGTCATCGCTATTCCCATTCTACTATCTGTATGGTTCGATAGAGACACAAAAGAAAGAACGCAAAGACTATAACGAGATTTATGAAAAAGATTCTATTTATTGATCGTGACGGCACCTTGGTTGAAGAGCCACACGACGAACAGGTTGACGCCCTGGAGAAGATAAAGTTCACACGCGGTGTGTTCCGCAACCTGTCGTTCCTGCGTAAGAACACTGACTATCTGTTTGTGATGGTGTCAAATCAGGACGGACTGGGCACTCCATCCTTTCCTGAGGATACATTCCACCCATCACATAACTTCATTTTGCAGACCCTTGAGGGTGAAGGGATAACATTCGATGAGATACTCATAGACACCCATTTCCCTGAAGACAACGCACCAACACGCAAGCCCCAGACAGGACTTGTAGAGAAATATATGAACGACACGGAGCACTATGACATTGAGAACTCATACGTCATAGGCGATCGTGACACAGACGCGCAATTTGCGAAGAACATTGGCTGTCGCTCACTTATTCTGGGACGCGACGGCATGACATGGGACCGTATAGCAGAAATCATATACGGAGGAGAAAGAAAAGCTGAGGTGCGTCGCACCACGAAGGAGACCGACATAGAGGTGAAGCTGAACATTGACGGCACTGGACGCTGTGACATAGCCACAGGCCTGGGCTTCTTTGACCACATGCTCGAACAGATAGGCAAGCATGGCGGTATGGATCTCACCATTCACTGTAATGGCGACCTTAACGTGGACGAGCATCACACCATAGAAGACACAGCTCTGGCTCTTGGCGAGTGTCTGTATCAGGCGCTCGGCTCAAAACGCGGCATAGAACGCTACGGCTACTCACTACCAATGGACGATTGTATGGCTCACGTCTGTCTTGACTTTGGCGGACGCCCCTGGCTGGTATGGGATGCAGAGTTCAATCGCGAACATGTGGGTGACATGCCTACAGAGATGTTCCTGCATTTCTTCAAGAGTCTTAGCGATGCAGCACGTATGAACCTCTTCATACGTGCCGAGGGTCAGAACGAGCATCACAAGATAGAAGGAATATTCAAAGCACTGGCCCGCTCACTGAAAATGGCCGTAAGACGTGACATATACCACTTCGAGCTGCCATCGACAAAGGGAGTGCTGTGAGAGGTGAGAAGTGAGAAGTGAGAAGTGAGAGGTGAGAAGTGAGAGGTAAGAGAGATGGAAAGACCAAAGATTGCGATAATTGATCCAAACACGCTGGCAACTATAGGACTAAAGCAGTTGCTACAGACGGTGCTGCCAATAATGACTGTTGACGTCTTTGGCAGCATGACAGAGTTTGAGGCGAACCACCCTGAAGAGTATTTCCACTATTTTGTGGCAACGAACATAGTATTGTCAAACAGGCAGTTCTTCACTGCACATCGCCACAAGACAATAGTGCTGACACTCTCATTGGAAGGTGGCTCACAACTCAGCGAGTTCCACAGCATTTGCATCAACATGCCTGAACAGGAACTAGTGCGTTCGCTGCTTCATCTGCAACAGCATGCCCATCCTCATGGAAAGAACCTTCCGCCAATGCCTAAGGCGCTACAGCAGAAAGTGCTCAGCGACCGCGAGATTGAGGTAATGGCGCTAATAGTGCAGGGATATATAAACAAGGAGATAGCTGATAAGCTAAACATAGGCCTCTCAACCGTAATCACCCACAGAAAGAACATCATGGACAAACTGGGAATGAAGAGTGTGTCAGCACTGACCATATATGCCGTGATGCATGGTTATGTGGATATTAATAAGATATAAGAGATAAGAGATAAGAGATAAGAGGTGAGAGGTGAGAGGTGAGAAACAAAATAAGCCGCGCGATGCGCGGCTTTTTTGTTTCTTATACTTATTTTCTATTAGAAGAACAGGTAGCGGTTATCAACAATCTCTGCTTTCTCTACGAGGTCACCGAATACACGGTTGAGACCCTGCATGCTCTGCATCTTAACCGTCTGTGCCTGAGACTTAGCATCGAACTGTGCGTTCTCACGCTGCTTCTTCTCAACAACCTGGAACACATAAGCACCTGCGTTACCCTTCACAACCTTCTTGCTGAACTCGCCCTGGTTGGTAGCTGCAACAGCACCGTTAAGAGCAGGCTCGCTGCCACCTGTAGCCATGATATATACAGGAGCAGAGAATGTGATGTGAGGAACGGTATCAAGGCGTGCGCCCTGCTTTGCTGCGTCAGCAAGAGTCTTCACGCCATCGAGCTTCTTTGACAGCTGCTCGAACTTCTTCTCGCGCAGAATCTCTGCCTTCAGGTAGTCCTTCTGGCTCTCCCAGTCAGCATAGCCCTTCTTGTTAATCTTTGAGAGTGCTACGACAAGGAGACAGTCGTTGTTGCCACACTCATAGAGAGGAGACACCTGTTTCTCCTTAGCGTCGAAGATCCACTTAAGAGCCTCGCGAGTGCCACGAAGTCCAGCTACATAGTGAACAGAATTCTCCATTCTCTGATAATCCTGAGCCATGAATCCGAACTCAGCAGCCTTGTCGTTGATATCGTCGATAGTCTTGCAAGAGCTTACGAACTGGCTGAACTTGTTGTATGCCTCAGTATAGGTAGCCTTAGAGAACTCTATGTTACGCTTGATAACTGCAACGTCGTACTTGTCAACCATTGCCTTGCGAGCTGTTACCTCAAGGACAACATTGCCCTGAGCAAGCTGAAGGTTCTTCAGGTCTCCAACAGCACCATTGGTGAGAGCCTCGATGAATGACTTTGAGTCAGCATCAACAACAGTCATGCTCTGATACATCTGAGAAGTGAGCCACTGCTTGTTTCCATCCTGACCATACTTGTGTGCAATAGAATCGAACACTGCACCACCCTTCAGAGCCTGATAGATGCTGTCGGCAGTAGCATGAGCAGCCTCAAGAGTTTCGCCACCAACTCTGATTGCGCGATACTCTATTGAGTCAGGCATCTGTGTCTTAGCGATGAGCTTAACAACGTTGAGAGTGTTGTCCATGCGAGTCTCGAATGGAGCAGATGTCTGACCAACCTGCATAGAGTCAATACGTCCTGCGATGTCTGTAGAAAGAGCAGAGCGAGTAACAGCGAAGCCGTTATAAGCTACGAGTGACTTTGCCTTACGGTTCACTTCAGCAGGAGCAACACCGTTAACGAGGTCATTCTGAGCCTCAACCATAGCCTTCATGAGTTCTGTACGGTCAGAATCAGAAGCAACTACCTGATAACGCACATACTTAATATCACGGCTCTCGGTGAGCTCCTTGAATCTCTCCTTCAGTTCATTATACTTAGCCTTCATCTCAGCATCAGACACCTCAATGTCGTTATCGTTGATGCTGTTGTAAGCCAGTGAGCCTAGAACGATGCTGCTCTCAATGTTCTGATCGTTGAAAGACGCCTCTTCTGCCACTGGGTTAGAGAGCATGCAGCTTGACAACAGTGTGCGATACTTTGCGAAGAGAAGATTGCTACGAATCTCTTTCTCAAGGTACATCCAGTACTTGTAAAGTGTAGTGTACTGCTCAGCAGCCTGTCCACCCTGCTCCTTAAGAGTCTTATAGTCATTGAGGAACTTGGTGAGATAAGCCACATCGAAACGACGTGTCTGCTGATTGTAGAAAGGAGTGTTCACAAGCATTGGGTTAGTGCCCTCTGTAAACAGGTTCTGCATCTCCTCACGTGTAACCGTAAGGCCCAGCTTCTCACACTCGTCCTCGATCATGGTGTTCATGACAAACTTCTGCCATACCTCATCCTTGATCTGGTTGAGCTCCTCATCAGTGAAGTTTTCACGATTATCTCTGATCTTCAGCATCTCCTGATGCTCTTCAACGAGGTCGTTGAACTCCTGTACAGAGAGTTTCTTACCTAACACTTGGCCTACCTGCTGGCGCTGCTCATTGCTCGTGGCCTGGCACGAGCGGAACAACTCTTCAGCAATGAAGGCAAACAGAGCCAAGCCAATCACTACTACGAGTGTGGGGCCCCAGCTTCTAATTTTTCCAATTGCTGCCATTTTGCTTTTTTTGTAATATTTTTAATTCTTGTTTTTATACTTTTTTCGAATCAGCCGACAAAATTAGTAATTTTGATTGAATTATTTGCAAGTTTTATCGAAAAAATGGTTTTTTCGCCTTACAAACAGTCTCTCTTTCTTACTTTTTCAGTGAAATAGCCCTTTACTCACAGACTTTTAGTCGGACGAGTTCAATCTTCGTGGCTGTGTTCTTGACTATTTTAAACTCCCATTTGTCTATCTTAACGACCTCGTTGAGTTTGGGGAAACTCTGGAACTCGTGAAGGATTAGTCCGCCAATGGTCATATACTCATCACTCTCAGGTAGTTCAAGGTCGAAAAGCTCATTGACTTTCTCTATCTCGAGACGTGCCGAGAGAAGATAGTCACCGTCCTCAAGGCGCTTGGCAACATAGTTGGTAGAGTCGTGCTCGTCCTCAATATCGCCAAATATTTCCTCAACAATATCCTCAAGAGCAATGAGTCCGCTAGTACCTCCGAACTCATCAACGACTACGCCAAGCGACTTTTTCTGAGATAGGAACATCTGCATCATCTTGCTCGCAGCCATTGTCTCTGGCACGAATATCATTGTTCGGAGGTTCTTCGTCCAGTCTTCAGGGTTACGGAACAGCTCTGATGAGTGGATATATCCCACGATATGGTCAATATCCTCATGATAGACAACAATCTTCGAGTGTCCACTCTCTATGAAGCGCTGTTTAAGAGTCTCAATGTCACAGGTATCCTCTACAGCATCTATCTCCGTTCGCGGCACCATGCAGTCACGCACTTTCGTATCACTGAACTCAAGTGCATTCTGGAATATTCGTACCTCCTCATCGATATCGTCATCGTCAGTAGCATTGTCTATGCTCGACTGCACAAGATAGTCAAGGTCAACCTTAGTAAACTCATGCTCTGCAGCCTTACTATTCATCTTAACTCCGAAAAGTCTCAACAAGCCCTTTGACAGCAGAGTTGCAAAACGCGATATAGGATAGAGCAACACATAGCAGAGCCACGCTGCCGGAGCAAAGAACGTAAGCATGGCATTAGGGTTGCTTTTGAATATTGTCTTTGGCAGGAACTCGCCTGTAAACAACACCACGAGTGTAGAAAGCAACGTGTCAGCAGTCACCCTGGCAGCGCCTTCCGGAAGCGATGCAAAGAGAGTGGCATCAAAAATCTGGGCAAACAGTATGCCATAGACAACAAGAGCGATGTTGTTTCCAACAAGCATGGTGGAAACGAAGTTGTTCGGATGTCGATAGAACACAGCCATAGCCCGCTGAGCAATGCCGTTCTTCTCGCGATCCATCTCCGCCCTCAGACGATTACTTGACACGAAAGCTATCTCCATGCCTGAGAAAAAGGCGGAGAAAAGCATTGTTATGAGGAGTCCTATAATAAGTCCTATGCCTATTGTAGTGTTTTCTGGATCCATTTTCTATTCTTGTTATTTTCCTGATTTGCTGCGTTTCTGTGTGGCTTGACGCACAGGAACTACAGCAGCAGTATCATCAGGTGCAGTTTCTTCAGCTGAGGTTTCTGATGCTTTCTCATCATCCTCAATATCATCCTTCACGAAAGAGCCTTTCGAATTGCTGATGGTATAGCGAGTCATCGCCTCATCGCTACGGAAGCATGTGCCTTCGACTGTTCGTTCAGGTGTAACCAGTCGCGAATATGTGTTAGAGTAAAGTTCGTGATTACGGCCATCCCAATAGAGCTCTTCGCCTGTATATACAGCATCGTTAGATGTGCGGATGTTCACTCTACCGCGCAGTTTCCATAGGTTCAGCTGGTCGAAATACCAAGCTGTGTCTGCCTGCACATAAGCCTGAATATGAAACTGTTCGTCAAACTGTTCGAAGAAGATGCCTTTCATGAACTCCCATCGTGACGGCTGACGCAGAGTGTTCACTTCCCAGCGCTCTGCCACGATGCGATATTTTATGACACCCGAATCGCTTATCAGCGTGTTAACGCCATAAGATGTCATCATAGCCACAGAGTCTTCAGGGTTTATGGCATCGGCAGTATGTTCCTTCACATCGCTGCACGAAGCGACGAGCAGCATGTGAAATGCCACGACAAGCGAGACTAAGGTAAAACGGACGTTTATTCTACTTTCCACTTTGCAAACCAGCGTTCATTGAAAGTCAAACCGATATTCACACGGAACGTGTTTTCATTAATGAGATTTGAAGCAGATCTCTGCACCCACTGAGCGCTTACGTTCAGTATAGAGCGGTTATTATAAGAGTTCTGAAGGGGTATTCCGAAGCCAGCACTTACGCTTATCTCCTTTGGCCCATCAGCTCCATTTATTTTATAATAAGGTGTAGCGTAGCCTGCTCCAAGTCGATAGTGTACACGCTTATAGAACTTACGCGCATTAGCATCAGGCACAAAGTCGAGACCGCCCTTAACCTCATAACGGTCTTTCAGCAGTCCACTCTGCAACCCATAATTACCACTTGCCGTAACATCAGGATAGTCAAGCTTTCCCCACTGCTGCATGGCAAAGTCAACATTGACAATCAGCTTGTCAGTGTGACGCCAAGAAGCGCCTATGCCATAAGTCATTGGAATGGAATAGCCATCAGCCACAGTATATGTCGTGGTGTCCTTGTTACTCACGTTAATAACCTCACATTTAGCATCGCCTTTCAACTTATGCCCTACGCCAACAGTGGCACCGACAGTCAGAAGGTCAAGCTTATTGACAAGCTTCTGCCACTGAACGCCGAAGTCGAGCTTATAGCTGCTGACATTAGCTGAATAGTTACGCGCTAAGACATTTATGTATGTGGTATTACTGTTGCTTACAGTTTTTTCAATGTCACCCCACAGATAAGATACGTTTACACCTACAGACAATGGCTTAGACACTTGCCATCCAGCTCCCAGGAACAGCTGATGCATGCCGCCATTACCCTGATAGGTCTCAGTGATAGTGCCATTTGTATTATCAAGCCATGTTGATGTGACATATTTATAACCGATGTTTGAATATGGCAGCAGTCCAAAAGCCATTCCTATACGAGGAAGGAGGCGGAAACTGCCAATCGCATATTCAAAGTCCGCATTCTTTGCGTTAACGCTTGTTGAGCCTATGCTTGAACTCTCACGGAAGTTTGTGAACTGTCCGGACAGGCCAAGGTCAAAAATCATTGTCAGGGAGTCAACAGAAGAATAAGATGCCGGATTTAGCGTATTAACCACGTTTCCTTGCCTAAAGCCTATTCCCGCACCGTTCATTCCACGCAGGAAGCCCGAAGACTGGTCTGTCAAGACACCTATACCATACTGACTATATGGTGAGTTGGTTCCGCTCTGTGCATGTACACCAACAGCGATTGCCAAAGCGAGGAATCCAAGATAGAATCGTTTATTCATCGTTCGATTTTATATAACAGCGTGCAAAATTACGAAAAAGTTAGGAGTTTAGGAGTAGCTGTTAGGAGTTTTTTAGAAACAATGGCAAAAAAAAAGTTAAACACGGAGAAAATAGTCTTCGCTCCTAACCACTAACTCCCAACTTTTCAGTACTTTTGCATCGTGAAAAAAACAGAAATCTTCTTCAGGACGCTTTGGCTGATGTTTATTTGCATTATGCCAATATGTTCCGTGGATGCTGCCGGCAATGACTCCATGAAGATGGACAGCGTTGAGATTAGCCTCATCACATGCACTCCACACGAAGAGATTTACAGTCTTTACGGACATACAGCCCTGCGCTATCGCAATTTAAGGAACGGTGACGATTTTGTGTTCAACTATGGAGTATTCAACTTCAACGCGCCACATTTCGTTGCCCGTTTTGTTCTTGGAAAGACCGACTATGAGTTAGGCATAGCGCCACTGGCACCATTCTGCAGGTACTACAAAGACTGGGGAAGTAAGGTAACGGAACAGGTGCTGAACCTCACCGATGACGAAAAGGCGCGTGTTGTCCTGGCTCTCATGATAAATGCGAGACCCGAGAACAAGACCTACCGTTACAATTTCTTCTACGACAACTGTTCCACTCGTCCGAGAGACATTATCGCGAACAACGTGTCGGGAGTTATTGTCTATGCCCCACATGAAGGCGAAGCTCCTACCTATCGCGAGATGCTGCACGAGCTGACAGGGCATCATCCCTGGGCAACGATGGGCAACGACCTGCTTCTTGGACTAAAAGCCGACCTAAGCACTACTACTCGCGAACAGCAGTTCCTGCCGATGAACCTGATGGCCGATTTCAGCAAGGCACAGATATACACCAACGGCAGCTACCGCCCTTTAGTGAAAGAAGAGCGGATTCTCGTTGAGCCTGGCATACAGACAGTAGAAGAAGACTTTCCCCTGTCCCCCACCCTTTGTTTCCTGTTATTCGCCGCGATAGCTGTGACGATAGCAATAGTGGAATACAAGAGACATCGCTGTTTGGTGTGGTTCGACGCCCTACTCATGCTACTAACAGGCATAGCCGGATGTCTGCTGTTTGTGATGCTCTTCTCCGAGCATCCCACGACAAGCACGAACCTACAGATTCTGCTGTTAAATCCCGTCTCCTTGGCGTTCATACCAAGCGTCTTGCTTCACAAGAAAACCATCTATTGGAACATACTATTAACATGCCTGATATTATTCTTCGCAGGCTGGTTCATACAGGACTATGCCGAGGGTATGGAAATTATGGCATGCTGTTTGCTTACACGTTTTTTAAGCCATAAAAGAAATGACGAATAAGTACATATACATCACGCTGCTGGCAGTCCTTGGATTCAAGGCTGAAGCCCATGGACAGGAGATGCGCAGTGCTCCCCGTCTTGTTGTCAGCATTGCTATCGACCAGTTACGCAGTGACTATCTTGAAGCATTCTTGCCGCTTTATTCCGACAACGGTTTCAAGAAACTGCTTGGAGAAGGAACTGTTTATCAAAGCGCCTCATATCCATTTCTCCCTATAGACCGTGCTTCCGCCACAGCATCACTGAACACAGGTGTTACACCTTATTATAATAAAATAGTAGGTGAGCGCTGGCTTGACAGGAAGACGCTGCGTCCTGTCTATTGTGTTGATGACGCTCATCACAAGGGCGTACTCACCGACGAAGGCTCATCACCCGAACAGATGAGTACATCGACCATCAGTGACGAGTTGAAAGTTGCCACTGGCGGACGTGCAATCATCTTCGCCATATCTCCATTCCGCGATGCAGCCATACTGTCAGCTGGCCATGCCGGAGATGGAGCATTATGGATAGACGACAAGACAGGCCAATGGTGCTCATCACAATACTATCTTTCGTCATTTCCACTTTGGGCGCAGGCATTCAACAATCTGCAATCGCCTACGCGTAACATCCAGAACGTGACATGGGAGCCTGTCAACGACCTTGTAGGCAACTTCGCATATTTCATGCAGACAGGTCTGCAGTCGCCATTCAAGCACACCTTTAAAGGCGACAATCGTTTTGCGCAATATAAGACCAGTGCCCTTGTCAACGAAGACGTTACCACACTTGCCCTACAGTGTGTGGCAAGCAGTGGAATGGGCAATGACCGTGTAACCGACATGCTATGCCTCACATACTATGCCGGCGGCTTCGACCACAAGCCCATGACAGAATGTCAGATGGAGCTTCAAGACACCTATGTGCGTCTTGACCTTGAGATAGCCCAGCTGATAAAGCAGTTCGAGTTGCGCTTTGGCAAGGAAAACGTGATGTTCGTGCTCACCAGCACCGGCTATTGCGAGGAGGAGACTGTTGACTACCAGAAATACCGCATACCATCAGGCACATTCTACCTGAGCCGCACCGCCAACCTCATGAACATGTACTTCGGCGCTATATGGGGACAGGCTGCATATGTAGAATCTTATTATAAGAATCAGATATACCTTAACCACCAGCTGCTTGAAACCAAGAAGATTAGTCTTGGTGAAGCAACGAGTCGTGCACAGGAGTTTCTTGCCATGATGTCAGGAGTACGCAATGTCTATACCTCATTGCAGCTTATGACCGACAACAACGAGCACCTGCAGCGCGTACGCAATGGTTTCAACGCTGAGCGCTGCGGCGATGTGGTAATAGAGACAGCTCCCGGATGGCAGCTCCTTAACGAAGACACACAGGAGAAACAGCTAACGAGAGCATCGTTTGTACCATTCCCGATAATCATCTATGGTGCAGGCGTAAAGGCTGAGCGCATAACCACTCCCGTAACGACAGACCGTATAGCACCTACCGTTGCACGTGCCATACGAATACGAGCTCCGAACGCTTGTTCTTCCGAGCCACTCTTCTAAATTTCCTTTGTTTTCGAAGAGAGACAACACGCATATAATCGCCCAATTATCAAATAATGAGCGATTTATGCTCGATTGTGCAAAAAAATATCTACCTTTGCACGCAATTTTTATCTTTACATTCAAAACGAAAAAACAAAAAACATATAAAAATGAATTTCGCAAACATTTTAAAAGCCCTGTTCGGTAGCAAAGCTGACCGAGACGAAAAGCTGATCAGACCTTTCGTAGAGAAGGTGAAGGCGGCCTACCCTGCACTTCAGCAGCTTTCAAACGACGAGCTTCGTGCACGCTCAGCAGCTATCCGTCAGCAGGTACAGTCTTCTGCAAAGCAGCAGAAAGACGAGATTGAGAAACTTAAGGCAACCATTGAGAACACGCCCCTTGACGAGCGTGCAAGCATCTTCGCAAAGATTGACAAGCTGGAGAAAGACGCCCTCGAGGTGTATGAGCAGGCTCTCAATGAGGTTATGCCAGAGGTATTTGCAATAGTAAAAGACACTGCACGCCGCTTTGCCGAGAACGAGGAGACGATAGTCACAGCCAACGACTTCGACCGCGAGCTTGCAGGCGACCCACGTAAGGACTTCATCACCATCGACGGCGACAAAGCCATCTATCATAACCACTGGACAGCCGGTGGCAACGACCTTAAATGGGAGATGGTTCACTATGACGTGCAGCTCTTCGGTGGCACAGTACTCCATCAGGGTAAGATTGCCGAGATGGCTACTGGTGAGGGTAAGACCCTTGTTGCCACCCTGCCGGTATTCCTCAATGCCCTCACAGGCAATGGCGTTCACGTGGTGACTGTCAACGACTATCTGGCTAAGCGTGACTCTGAATGGATGGGGCCACTTTACATGTTCCACGGCCTTTCTGTTGACTGTATCGACAAGCACCAGCCCAACTCTGAGGAGCGTCGCCGTGCATACATGGCCGACATCACCTTCGGTACGAACAATGAGTTCGGCTTTGACTACCTGCGTGACAACATGGCCATATCACCTGCCGACCTCGTTCAGCGTGCGCACAACTACGCTATTGTCGATGAGGTTGACTCAGTGCTCATTGACGATGCCCGCACACCTCTTATCATCAGTGGTCCTGTACCAAAGGGCGACGTACAGATGTTTGAGGAATATCAGCCATTGGTGGAGAAGCTCGTTGGCGTTCAGCGCCAGCTTGCCACACAGTATCTGGCTGAGGCAAAGCAGAAGATTTCTGAGGGTCAGAAGCTCATGGAGGAAGGCCGCAACAAGAAAGAGGCCGAACAGCTTCTTGAGGAAGGCTTCCTTTCACTCTACCGTTCTCACAAGGCTCTTCCAAAGAACAAGCCACTCATCAAGTACCTGTCGGAAGACGGTATCAAGAGCGGCATGCTCAAGACCGAGGAGATTTACATGGAGAACAACAACAAGCGTATGCCTGAAGCCGTAGAGCCCCTTTATTTCGTTGTTGACGAGAAGCTCAACTCATGCGACCTCACTGATAAAGGTACCGCATGGCTGGCAGGACAGGTTAACGACGCTCAGCTCTTCGTGCTCCCCGACATTGCAAGCCAGCTCTCAGCTGTTGAGGGTGACCACACCCTTAATGACGAGCAGCGCGTTGAGAAGAAAGACGAGCTGATGGCCCACTATGCCGTTCAGTCAGAGCGTGTTCACACACTTCAGCAGCTTCTCAAGGCATACTGCATGTTCAACAAGGACGATGAATATGTTGTCATCAACGGTGAGGTGAAGATTGTCGATGAGCAGACAGGCCGTATCATGGAAGGCCGTCGCTGGAGCGATGGTCTGCACCAGGCTGTGGAGGCCAAAGAGCATGTTAAGGTAGAGGCTGCCACACAGACCTTTGCTACCATCACACTGCAGAACTATTTCCGCATGTATCACAAGCTGGCAGGTATGACTGGTACCGCTTCTACTGAGGCAGGTGAGTTCTGGGACATCTACAAGCTTGACGTTGTGGAGATTCCTACCAATAAGCCCGTTATACGTAACGACATGGATGACCGTGTCTATAAGACAGCCCGTGAGAAATATAAGGCTGTCATTGACGAGGTTGTAAAAATGCGCAAGTCAGGACGTCCTACACTTATCGGTACTACATCAGTTGAGATTTCAGAGTTGCTCTCTCGAATGCTCGACATGTATGTAGATCCCGAGACAGGTCGCCGCGAAGGCATTCCTCACCAGGTGCTTAACGCTAAGCTGCACCAGAAGGAGGCCGACATCGTGGCTCTGGCTGGTCAGCAGGACAGCAACGGCATGGGTGCTGTGACCATTGCCACCAACATGGCAGGTCGTGGTACCGATATCAAGCTCTCTCCTGAAGTGAAAGCCGCAGGCGGTCTTGCCATCATAGGCACCGAGCGCCACGAGAGCCGTCGTGTGGACCGTCAGCTGCGTGGTCGTGCCGGTCGTCAGGGTGACCCGGGCTCATCAGTGTTCTACGTATCTCTTGAAGACAAGCTCATGCGTCTGTTTGCCTCTGAGCGCATTGCTTCAGTCATGGACCGCCTTGGTTTCAAGGAGGGCGAGATGATTGAACATCCAATGATTTCGAAGAGCATCGAGCGTGCACAGAAGAAGGTCGAGGAGAACCACTTCGGTGTTCGTAAGCGTCTGCTCGAATATGATGACGTGATGAACAAGCAGCGTAAGGTGGTCTATGAGAAGCGTCACCACGCCCTCATGGGTGAGCGCATAGGCATGGACATTGCCAATGTCATCTGGGACCGCGTGGCAAGCGTTATCGAAAGCAACGACTACGAGGGCTGCAAGGAAGAGTTCATCCGTCTGTTTGCCATGGAGGTGCCGTTCACTCAGGAACAGTTCGAGGACACTCGCAACCGTGAGAAGATGGAAGAGGACGCATTCCAGGCCGTACTTGCCAACTTCAACCGCAAGACAGAGCGCATTCAGGAAGTGGCATGGCCTGTAATCAAGCAGGTATATGAAACTCAGGGACAGATGTACGAGCGCATCATGGTGCCCATCACCGATGGTCGCCACATGTACAACATTGCATGTAACCTGCAGGAGGCCTACGACACCGAGTGTAAGTCGGTAGTGAAGCAGTTTGAGAAGCAGACCATGCTCCACATCATCGACGAGGCATGGAAGGAGAACCTCCGTGAACTTGACGAGCTGCGCCACTCTGTTCAGAACGCCAGCTACGAGCAGAAGGATCCTCTGCTCATCTTCAAGCTTGAGAGCGTTAAGCTGTTCGACAACATGGTGAACACCATGAACAACCGCACTGTATCAATACTCACACGTGCTGCCATACCTGAGATTCAGCAGGTGCAGGAGGCAGCTCCAGAGGAGCATACAGACCGCCGTCAGTACACTGAGAACAAGCAGACTCAGGAGGAGCAGCTTGTTGACAACAACCAGCGCGCCGCTGCCCAGCAGGACACCCGTGCACAGCAGCCCCGCACTCCTATCGTACGCGACAAGCTCCCCGGACGCAACGACCCATGTCCTTGCGGAAGCGGCAAGAAATTTAAGAACTGCCACGGAAAAGGACTGGTATAAATTGAGAGTTGAGAAATATGATTAAAATCGAAAATCTCAAGAAGCAATTTGGCGAGACAATAGCCTGCGACATCCCATCGTTCACCGTTAACGATGGCGATGTTGTAGGACTCGTTGGAAACAATGGTGCCGGCAAGACCACGCTCTTCCGCTTATTATTAGACCTGTTAAAGCCTGATAGCGGAACCGTGATGATTAACGGCATCAACCCTGCTGAGAGCGAAGAGTGGAAGCCATTCACAGGTGCCCATATCGATGAGGGATTCCTCATTGACTATCTCACCCCAGAAGAGTATTTCAGCTTCATCGGTAAGATTAGCGACCTCACCCCTGCCGAGGTGGAGAGCCGTCTTAACGACTTTGAGCGTTTTGCAGGCGACGAAGTGTTGGGACAGAAGAAGCTTATTCGCAACCTTTCTGCTGGCAACAAGCAGAAGGTAGGCATCATTGCCGCACTCATGCGCAAGCCCAGTCTCGTGATACTTGATGAGCCATTCAACTTTCTTGACCCATCAGGTCAGAACATCCTGAAGCACCTCATTACTGACTACAATCACAAGACAGGTGCCACGATAATAATCAGCTCCCATAACCTCCAGCACACCATCGAGGTATCAACACGCATTGCGCTGCTTGAGAAAGGCAGAATCATCAAAGACCTCGCTAACGAGAATCAAAGTGCTAAGGCCGAGCTTACCGCTTATTTCGAGGTTGATGAGACTCAAGACACAGCACACGAAATGGCTGAAGATTTCAATAACGACGACACACAAGAAAGTGTATCGGAAGAGAGCAAAATATAAAAAAAAGCAAAAAAATATGCATAATATTTTCGTATCTGACTGAAAAACAGTATCTTTGCACTCCAAATTCGAAAAATCATATTATTAGAAAGCAAAAATAACATGACTAAAGCTGAAATAATTAGCAACATTGCCGAACAGACAGGCATGAACAAGCGTGAGATTGCCATCACTGTTGAAGCATTCATGGAAGAGATTCGCAACAGCTTGGCTAACAACAAAGAGAACGTTTATCTCCGCGGTTTTGGTAGCTTCATCG
Organism: Prevotella sp. E13-27; assembly: GCF_023217965.1. Taxonomy (NCBI): domain Bacteria; kingdom Pseudomonadati; phylum Bacteroidota; class Bacteroidia; order Bacteroidales; family Prevotellaceae; genus Prevotella; species Prevotella sp. E13-27. The sequence goes on from NZ_JALPSC010000002.1 coordinate 1,455,436, forward strand.
TTAAGCATCGCGCACAGAAGACAGCTCGTAACATCTCAAAGAACACTACCCTCGTTATTGAGGCTCACGACCTGCCAGCATTCAAGCCTGCCAAGAGTTTCATTGATCGCATGGACGGCATTGAGGTTATAGAGGAAGACTAAACATTCAAAGTAATTATTCAAATAAACATTTACAATTATGCCTAACGGAAAGAAGAAGAAGGGCCACAAGATGGCTACGCACAAGCGCAAGAAGCGTCTGCGTAAGAACAGACATAAGAGCAAGTAAGCAACGGCTCACACCGTGTCTGTAAAGAAATTTGAAAGGAGTGTACCATAGCATAAAACACGTGATATGCTGGGTACGCCCTTTTTGTTTAATAGTTTAACTTACAACACTTTTAAAGTTCAAAAGTTCACAGTAAAAAAATGACAAGTGAAGTAATCATCGATGTACAGCCGAAGGACATCTCCATCGCCCTGCTTGAAGACAAGCAGCTCGTGGAGTATCAGAACGAGCCTCGCTCGGCCTCCTATTCTGTAGGCAACATCTACATCGGCAAAGTCCGCAAGGTTATGCCCGGACTGAATGCTTGCTTCGTGGATGTCGGCTCTGAGCGCGACGCGTTTTTGCACTATCTGGACTTGGGACTTCAATTTAGCTCTTTTGAGAAATATCTCAAACAAGTAGCCAGCGACCGCAAGAAGCTCTATCCGCTTCAGAAAGCCATGCGTCTGCCAGACCTGCCTAAAGAGGGAACCATTCAGTCAATGGTACAGGTGGGACAGGAGGTGCTGGTACAGGTTGTCAAGGAACCCATCAACACTAAGGGTCCACGTCTCACCTGTGACCTCAGTTTCGCTGGCCGCTACATGGTACTCATCCCATTCGGCGACAAGGTATCGGTAAGTTCAAAAATCAAGAAAGGCGAAGAGCGCAGCCGCTTGAAGCAGCTGGTGCAGAGCATGAAGCCAAAGAATTTTGGCGTCATCGTGCGCACCGTTGCAGAAGGAAAGCGAGCAGCAGAACTCGACCAGGAACTTAAAGTACTCTTAAAGCGTTGGGAAGACGCCATCACACGTGTTCAGAAGACCACAGAGCGCCCACAGCTCATCTTCGAGGAGCAAAGCCGCAGCGTCGCACTCATCCGCGACCTTTTCAACCCCACCTATGACGGCATCTACGTCAACGACTCCGATGTCTATGACCAGATTCACGACTACGTCTCACTCATAGCCCCTGAAAGGGCCGACGTAGTGAAGCTTTACAACGGTAACGTGCCCATCTTTGACAATTTCAACGTTACCAAGCAGATAAAATCGGGATTCGGACGTACCGTCAACTACAAGCGCGGCGCTTACCTCATCATTGAGCACACCGAGGCCATGCACGTGGTCGATGTGAACAGCGGAACACGTATCAAGAAAGATAACGGACAGGAAGAAAATGCTCTTGAGACCAATCTCGGAGCTGCCGACGAGCTGGCACGCCAGCTGCGACTGCGCGACATGGGAGGCATCATCGTCGTTGACTTCATCGACATGAACCTCGCTGAAGACCGCCAGCTGCTTTATGAGCGCATGTGCGAGAACATGAAGAAAGACCGCGCACGCCATAACATCCTGCCTCTGTCGAAGTTTGGACTGATGCAGATCACACGTCAGCGCGTGCGTCCTGCCATGGACGTTGCCGTTGAGGAGAACTGCCCCACATGTCACGGCACAGGCAAGATAAAGTCGAGCATCCTGTTCACCGACCAACTGGAGAGCAAAATTGACAGTCTCGTCAACAAGATAGGCATACGTCGTTTCACATTGCACGTACATCCCTATGTTGCAGCATTCATCAACAAGGGCGTATTCTCGCTCAAACGCCGCTGGCAGCTGAAGTACGGCTTCGGTCTGGACATTGTCGCCAGCCAGAAGCTTGCATTCCTGCAGTACGAGTTCTACGATCAGAACCGCCAGCTCATTGAGATGCAAGAAGAAATTGACAAGGCCTAAGCAAGCCCCCAAAAAATCAAGGTCGGTACCCACTGAGGATACCGACCTTTTTTCTTACCTCTCACCTCTCCCTTCTTACCTCTTACCTCTTACCTCTCACCTCTTACCTCTCACCTCTTACCTCTCACCTCTGTTTCCATTGCCATGCAAAATTCTTCGGCCATGCTGTTCAGGCTCACGCAGTCAGCACGACTGATGTGGCGCTTATCAGCGTCATAAGGCCAAGGACTTAAAATCAGCACCCTACCTGCAGCACAAGCGTCAAAGAGCGCATCAGAGGGCTTGTAATAATCGCGAAAACCATTGTCGGCAAGCAAGATGAAGGGATGTTGTTCGTTTATCAATACTTGCATCACCTGCTTCTCCTGTGGCGAGATGAATGGCGACACCATCACGGTGCCCTTGCGAGCTGCCAGCACACAGCCGTTCATATAGTCACGAAGTGTCTGGCTGTCGCCATGCTCAGCCGCCTTCACCCATACGCTGCGCACATGCACCACATCGTAGTGCCCAGCATGCAGCAACGCCACATTGCCCACACCGTCAAAGCTGCGCCCACCAATCTCGATGCCCTTCTGCACCCTGAAAAAGCCTGGCATCAGGCGCTTCGTAGCCAACCGCTGGGGGTTCATCCTCACATAGTGCATCATCGTTTGCAGCTGGCCGCGTCGCGACAGAGGCCGGATAAATGGCCGCTCCGTAAAGACAGGGAACGCCCAGCCGCCGTCTGCAGTCCTTCCTTCGGTTGTTCTCCCTTCGGTTGTTTTTCTCCCTTCGGTTGTTTTTCTCCCTTCGGTCGTTATCCCCGAATTTAATTCGGGAGAAACCGCCAAAGGAGAAACCGCCAAAGGAGAAACCGCCAAAGGAGAAACCGCCAAAGGAGAAACCGCCAAAGTATATGCTCTCCCCAGCTTCTTCACGCCCTGCCAGAATCCGCGAATCACGCTGCGTATGCTGGTGTCCATAACCCTCGTCACCCGAATGACGGCATGCAGGTGGTCGGGCATCAGGCAGAACTGGAAAATCCGAATATCGGGATAATGCTTGCACATCACATACAGCTCATCAACCACAGCATTGCCCAATGCCGTGCGCTCCACCCGCGCCTGAGAAGGGTCGTTCTGAGGTATCACCAGCGTGCCCAACAACGGCTGTCGCGACGGCACCGTCAGCGTAATATGATAAGTGCAGACGCCCCTCCACGCCGTTCCCGGCTCCTGCCATTGCCATTGGTCTTCTGTAATAACGTCCATCATGACTGCAAAGTTACTATTTTTCAACCAATATAGTATGCAAAAAACGGAAGTGTTACGGCAATATACGAACTTTTTGAATAAAACCACTAATCAAGGAATGGTAATTTGTAGTCAAAATCCTCTCATCACAAGAGTCCCTCTGTGAGTTCTGGTACTTCCTGCCTCTATATTTTCAGCCGAACAGATTCAGTTGTTGGTCGTTTTTTTTAAGTGTCCAATAATTATCCCCAGATCTTTGGCCAATATCTTCAAGGACTTTCAAAACTGTCTGATTTTCGGGTGTACTGCCATTCCTAAGCAGAGGTATTACGTTCAAAATAATATCATCGAATGTTACTTTCTGACGTTCCCTTTCCATTCTTACCAGGAAACTCCTTAAAATATAACGAATACGCATATTTACATCAATATGAGTAGAGAAAGCAGTATTCTTGCGAAGCTGATACTTCTGAGTGCTACTATCGTAGTCAAAATTATTCTTCAGAATTGGAGTTAGATCTGTGTATTCTTTCTTTAATAAATCCAGGAAACCTAATTCAAGTCCTTTTAAGATAAGTTCATCATTGATTTGCTCAATAGTTGCCCCATCATTATTGGCTATAACTCCTTCTATTGTTTGTATAACCATCTCTGCAGTATCCATACCAAGATGAGCTTTCATCATTGCCTTTGGAGTACGCACTTTCTTAAAATTGATAATGAGTTGTCCGCTAAGAACAGTAAATGGATTCTGGCGTTTCTTGAAACTAGATTGTCCGTTCTTTTGGGGAACTGCACCTACATATTCAAAACCACACTGCTCAGCAGTATCAATAATGAGGTGCCAAAACTCAGGGTCTTTATGTGCAAACACAAAAGACATCCATCGGTCGAATTTCAACACGCGATACATCTCTTTGATACTTTCTGAAATCAATTTGTTATAGTCTGATTTTGATTTTGAGTGTCCTCCTCCCTCTATGGCTTCGTTCTGATAATCTTCCTCTGTGGGTTCTATATCTAACCAGGCATTCCACATAGCCGATAAATCAAGATAGGCAATTTTTGCACCATATGGAGGGTCAGTATATATATTATCGACACTCTCTGATGAGATGAATTTAAGATCTGTGGCAGAACCTTTTACTATCTTGAGATTATCTTTTGTATTATCGTTGACATAACCGCGTATTTCATTCTTTGCCTCAATAACCTTTCGAAGACGAATCTCGAAGTATTTCATTACATCAAGTTCTACAGGTTGTTTAGCCAAACGATAGCGATAATAAGCAAATGCACTTGCATTCCCTCTTCCTTCACTTCGTCCATCAGATTGATGATATGTTAAGTTTATCTTTGTAACAAGACCCGAGAACATCAACATAAGCGTTTTCTTCACGTTCTCATCTTTCTGTTTTAGAATTAGGTATTTCAGATAGCCAAGTTGTGCTTTTTGCTTATCACTGAACAGCATGTCTGCTGTCTTGACATCCGAATCTTTAGTTAGTGGGATGGGCTTAGGTTGAGGATATTTAAGTATGGCTTCGGCTATTTCTTCCTCAGTTTTAGGCTCATGCTTAAGATATTTTCTCTTTATATCATCAAAGGCTGAAACCAACTCATTTTGATTAACCATCGTTGTGAGTGCATCAACCATAAAAATGGCCATTGGGTTTATGTCCACATTAATACCCTTACGATTAGTTATCCAAGCTTCAATTGCAGTAACACCAGTTCCACCAAAAGGGTCAAGTACAATATCGCCAGGCTTGCTAAAATTCTTGATGTATTCCTGTACTATGTCCCATGACTGCTTTGTAAAATAGCCATGAACGCCAAAATGTCTTTTTGCAGCTTGTTTATGCGTTTTTATTTCGTTTGGGAGTTTTCGCGTGAGATAGTCAAAATCTGCATTTTGTGATGGAATATACGTAAGCTGTTTTCCCAAATGAAAACTGTCCGGCGAAAGCAATATCTTCAGTTTCTCTACATAATAGTCTATCTCGTCAAGAAAAAAATGCAATAAAGGTTCATTATAGCCATTGGTCCTATATAACACGAATTCAATACCATTGCACAAAGCAAAATAGTTGCTTCTTACTTCGGGATGTGCAGCATAACAGTAAGCTTGTTCTACATAATTTTTCTCCTGCAAGTTTTCTCTTGGACCCTTCGCGTCAAGTACCCATGCATAACTATTTTCTATTCTAAAAACATAATCAGGAATGAGGGTTATGGGTTTATCCTTATTTGAACCAACGTGCAAAAAAGGGTGATGCAATGTAAGTTCACGAATTATATTGCGGCTTCCATACCCTAAATATGATAGAAGTGGCATTATAATCTCCTCACGGACATCAGACTCCTTGAACTTTAGATTGTCTTTGAGTGAAGTGAAATCAATATCACCAAACAACTCTCTCTTGATAGATGCAGTCATACACAATTGATAGTTATAACACAAGTAATGACATCTGACTATCAATCGCCAACGCACATAAAGAAAGCGTGACACTATTCTTAGCGCGTTAAGCACGGGGCGGCGTCGGATTGGAGCCCCGGGTCTGTTCTAAGAATGCATCACGCTAAATTGCGTGAGCATTGCTATGTTAACAGACATGCGGGGCTTCCCCTTGAGAGAAAGCCGCCTTCACATATTATTTTCGTGCTTTTTATTCCAAATGAGTTTCCGACGCTCTTGGCTTAACGCGAAATAATAGCGATGCTTTTTCAATATGTTAGTACGGATTTCTCCCCGAACCAAATGCAAAGATAGCATTAATTTCCATAACGACAAAATGATTCCAAGTTTTTCTACCAAAAAGTGAGTTGGTAGCATGGCAATGTGCGTACTGTTGCTATTTGTAAGAGCCCAATCAAAAATTCGATTCGGCTCTTGTTCTGGCAGTTCTGTAATATCGTTCTGGCATCCTTGTAATCTAGTTCTTACTATCTTGAAAACCAAAATCGACGACTTTGGTCACCAAACTCGTCGACTTTGGTCACCAAACTCGACGAGTTTGTAAAATTATATAGTCAGAACTACATCGCAGTCTTGACTCCCATACATTACAATTCTGTCTACAAATCGTGGTCATGTAGACCCACCCCTTCCCTCCCGAGGGGAGGGGGATGAGTTAGTATGAATCATATTAACAAACAAAGTGCACAGCGGAAATCCGTTGTGCACTTTTGTTGATACGTGTTTTGTTTGAAAGCTGTTACTCAGCAGGCTCGACGGGCTCAAGCTTTATTCCGAAGAGATTTACTGACTTGTCTTTCGTCAGCTCGTAGTTTCCAGCTTCGAGTTGCTGAGTATAGGTATTACCACTGCCAGTTATCTTGTTACCGTTAATCTCGATGCTGGCAGTCTCAGAGGGACCGAAGTAAAGGGTCATTGTCATGGCCTTGGTGATGGTGAAGCTTACCTTTGTGTCCTTCTCCATCTTCAGACATGTGCCATACTTTACACCATCAATAGTGACCTCGCCCTTTGAGTTAGAACCGCTACCGGTTACTGTGAAGAACGAGTTGCTTGGGGTGCCATTAGCAGAGAATGAAGTGAAGATGATGCCCTCTGGCACTGGTACGGGATTGATTTGAGTGGTGTCCTCCTGCACTCCCTGCCCCTGCTCACCGCTCACTGCGTTCTCGTCGCCATAGATGGCTACAAGACCAGACTTATAGTTGTCGATGAGAGTCTCAAGAGCGCTATTTACAGCATAATCGGTATCGTCGGTAGCATTGTTAAACGTGAACTGACAATCGCCGTGATTCATGCGTCCTGCGCCATAATAGCCTGTAACGATGGCAGGCACATCGATAGCTGCGTCAGGGGTGTATGAGTACATCTTAGAGGCATCGGTATCGAAATTGTCATAGGTAGTGCCGCCTGCAAGGGTCTTCACAGTGGCAGGAACCTGCTCATCGCGAGTGGCAGCCTCATAGCAGTCGAAGCTGGTGTTGTTCGTCTGATAGGTGATGGGCACATAGTATGAGCTGCCGCCATTCTCTGCATAGATGTTGCCAAACGACTTGATGATGCCGCCATTCTCGCCAGAGAAGGTGCCGTCGCCCTTGGCGTCGGTTCCCTGCTTGGAAGAGAGCAGAGGATCGTGGGTGTGACGGAAGTAGTTGTTCTCAGCGAAGCAGCTGGCTCCTGTGGTAACGCCTACGCCATACTTTGAGTTGCCGTCGTAGTAGTTGTTATACAAATGAACGCTCATGGTGCGGATGCGCGGATGGCGTGAGTCAGAGTGGTCGAACCAGTTGTGGTGGTAGGTGATGTAGTTTGGTCCCGACTCGCTCTTCATGCCAAACATGTTGCTCTTACCTGTATCCCAGAAATGACAGTAAGCGAGTGTGACAAACTTTGAGTCGCTCTTCACGTCGATGGCACCGTCGCCCTTGGCATGGTCGCCAGAGCCGTGCTTGCCGTAATAGACATCGATGTTGTGAATCCAGATGTTTGAGTTGTCGGTATCGAGAGAGATGCCGTCGTCCATGCATCGCATGATGCCGAAATTGCGGAACTCAACGCTCTTACTGTTGCGGCAGAGGAAGCCGAAGCCCTGAATGGTGGCATCGTCGCCAATACCCTCAAAAGTGATGTTAAGCTCGCTGTCGGCCTTCCTTCCCTTCACCTGGATTCCCTCTGCCGAGCTGCCGAACTCATCAACATCGGCAGCCTTGATGGTGCCTATGAAGCGGATGGCGAGAGGAGTGGTCACGTTGCCCTTCTCAAAGGCTGTGACAATGCCCTGCAAGCCTGTGAACTCACCACTGCTAAGGGTTGCCTTAACAGTCTTGGCATTGGCTGCTGTAACATAGATGACCACAGCGCCAGCCTTCAGAGAACCATCGTCGTTATAGGCACCAACGCCCGACGTGTAGTTGAAGTGGGCAAAGCCTGAACGGTCATAGTTCCTGACCATGATATTCTTTGCCAGGCTGGCTTTGTCGGCAACCTCGGCATCATCGGTCACAGGAACTACCTTTACCTCATAGGAGCCTTCTACCAAGCCAACGACATCGGCACGGCCATAGTTGGAATATTTGCGCACAAGCTGCTGGTCTATCTTAGTGAAGTCGGCATACTTGCCACCTTTAACATATACATTATAAGATGTGGCACCCTCGAAGAAGCTCCACTTCAGATAGAGTGACTCCTGCCATCCGGCAGCCTCAGTAATCTCTACACCGACGTTCTCTATCTCTCCAGGAGTTGCCTCGTCGCTCTTCTTGCAGAAGCTGATTTCGCTGACACGTCCGTCATAGACATCGGCAGCCTCAGAGCTTGTGGTCACGGTAACCTTTGAATTGTCAACAAGGATATTGCTCAACTCGTCAGTATTGTAATAGCGCACATCGGCTGAGAAAAGCTTCAGACCAGCCTGATTCTTCAGCAGGTTCTTTGCCACCGAGTGGTCATCGCCTTCAGGCTGAGGATCATCGCCCCCACCCTGCTGACCACTTTCGGAAACAGAGATAGAGAAGATGTTGACGCTACCTACGGTAGATGAGAATGTAACATTGCCATCGGCAGCAACAGTGCCTGTTCCTGATTGTGTGGTGTTCTTGTCTGCAGCAGTAAAACCACTTGTGTTCTCAAGGTTCACCTGATTATCAAGAGTAAGCGCCGTGGTGCCTGTTGAAGCAAATGAGATGGTCACCTGCTGACCTTTCTTCAGATTAGGAATGGTCACTTCGACATTTTTTCCAGCCAACTGCACACGCTTATCAACATCAATTCTCAGCTTTTTAGCAGCAGCCTTGAACAGCAGTCCCTTGGTGGTAAGAAGTTCAGTTTCGCCAGCCTTCAGAGCGCCGTCAATGGCATTTATATTCTCGTATCGCTTGCTTGTATCAGTGTATGTCCACTCTGTTGCAGCAGCACTGAGCGCAGTAATGTCGGCAGAGTTTGTACTGGTGAAGTCCCAGCTCTGCTGAGCATTGCCCATCAGCGACGACAGCAATGCAAGGAAAGTAAATATAGTTTTCTTCATAGTTGTCTGTTTTTTAACGCTTAACGAACTTTACTATCTGGTCACCGGCCTTGAGAACATAGACACCAGACTTCAGTCCGCTTACGTTTACAGTTGAATCTTTGGTGACGAGCATCTGCTTGCCTGCTGCATCGAAGACATAGACCTGAGTGCCGGCTGCCAGTCCGTTGATTTCAAGACTGCCATCAACAGCCTTCTTCAACTGGAAAGTCGTGAGGTCTTTAATAGAAGTAGGAGCTGTGAAGCGAATAACCACATTGTCCATGTCTTCTTTGGCAGTAGTACTGTCAGAAAACGTCAGGACAACAAGGTCACCCTCGAAGGTAATCTTCGTCACAACCTTGGAAACCACTTCGCCATTGATAATGAGGGTCTGTGTTGCCTCTGCCTTAATAGGCGAAACGAACATCAGCATCATAGCCACGAAAGAAAACAATAATTTTTTCATAATCGTTTTAGTTGTTAGTTGTTTTTATTGTAAAAAATTGTTATAGTAGAACTTTGCATGCCATCTCTTACCGCGACGCATGGAATCCTTCAAGATTCTCGTACTTACGCTTCATCATACGAGTGTAGATGTTGCGCAACCACAGAGGATGAAGCAACGTGAACAGCACTCCAATAGCAATAAGCACAATGTATGCGGTGGTGTCGCCTAAGATTAGCACGAGTATTGCTGTCAATGCCAATGGCAGGAACATTCCCACGAGCTCAATAACGAGCTGTATGCCATTCTCGAAGTTGCCTTTTCCTGTCATTTTCTGATTGAGTGGCAGTGACTGCTTATTATAGACAGCCAGCTGGAACAGGATGAAATAGAGCAGTCCACTCGAAATGAACATATAGGCAAGCATCATCAGTATGGGGAACTTACCCTCTATCACAGCAGGAAGCATGATGATGAACGGCACCACAAGGATGGCGCAATGGAAATAGTATTTCGAGAAAAGCAGGGTAAGTATGTTCTCACGATGGGTAAGCAGAAGGTCTATATAGTTGCCTTCAGGACCCATTATCTTAACAAGAGCCGTGATTCCGTAGAGAGCAAAGCAATAGTAGCACCAGAAGATGTTCATGCTCTCACCATATATATCGGTGTAGGCTATGAGGCTGGAAAACATTGCTATGATGGCAAGACTGGAAATGACTCGCGAACGTATGGCTTTGTTACGGAATATGGATTTCAGTTCGAGCTTGAGATACTCGCCTGTCTGTCCGAAACGGCTGAGGAACGAGAAGTCTGACACGCGTATGGGCTTATCTACCTTCTTCTCCTCGCGTGCCACTTCCTCAACAACGAAACGGTGCTGCATCACCCTGTTGGCATAATACAGACCAGCAAACACGGCAATAACGGCAAGGGGCCACCACGCCTGGGCATTGAGCATGACAATGACATCGGCAACATCGCCAAAAGCATCACCGTTATTTATAAGCAGCGGAATGAAATAAGAGCCATAGACAATTGCTGGCACAAGCCACCAGAACAGCGAACGCGATATGAGCGTGCGCATCATGAGATAGAACTGGCTGTTTATCAATATGGTCACCATGCCACAGAACAATATGGAGAGGGCGAGCAACAATCCACTTCCACCTGCAAAGACAAGGAAGCTGTAGGGCAGGAAGAAGCATAGCCACAGCATGTTATAGACCGACGATACTGATGAAAGAAGAAAGACATCGATAACGCTGTGACGAGGTATGGGCAACAGCATGTAAGGTTTCACCAGCATTAGAGGTGTCTGCTGAACCATAAAGCGCAGGAAGAAATCGACTATCAACAGGAAAGGCATCAACCCTCCAACAAACGTCGGTTCATGCTCGCTATTGGCAATGCCGGCAAATATTGTTCCGTAGATGATAAGATAGAGCACAAAGAAGGCGCCGCCTATGACCATCATCACCTTTGCCACCATGCTCTGCTCGAAAGCAGGTGAACGGCGGAAGCCCAGCTTGTCGTGCTGGCGAAGAATACTATAAATCTGCAGACGTCGCATTTTCCAAACCTCTTTCTTTTTCTTCCTTATACTCAGCCTCAACAGATTCAGCGCAGGTCAATGACCTCAGCTGAAGGGAAGTCCTTGGAATTGAACTTGAACAGCCCATCAGAAAGAGACTCACGCTTGAAATCGCTGATAGTGAATATTGTCCAACGTCCATTCTGAAGAATCTTAACCTCAGTAGGCGTGTATCCTTTTTTCTCAATGCTGATGAACATCTCCTTAATCTTCTGCTTAGAATCGTTAGAGGTAAGATGAACGGTGAAGATCTTATCGTTCTTCGTCATTGAATAGCGGAATCCCTTCTTGTAAAGATTAATGAAGTTATAGGGATTGATAGCCTGAAGCTGAGCCTCGGTAGGCGTTGACACGTTCACCTCATTGTTCTTGTTAAGATAGGTCCACTGGGTAGTGCCATCGAACCACATGGTAGCAAGAGGTGTTGTGGCATAGAACTTACGGCCTTTCACGGCAATGCTTCCGTTTGTGTTTCCGAAAGAAGCGCTCTGCATGACGAAAGAAGCCTTTACGCCATTCTTGGAACTTACTACTGCCGCGCACTTGTCCAGAACGGTCTTAGCGTCCTGAGAGAAGCCCTGAACGTGCTGCATAAGAGCGAGCACTAATACAAAAAGTATCTTTTTCATAATAATCTGTCTTGTTTAGATAAATTAAACGATTCTCATCAAGTAAGATGCTATGAACAGCCAAAAGTTTAAACAACTGATTTATCTCAGTGTACTCAACAACTGCTCCAGGCTCATCTCGTCCTGAATAAGAACCTCGCGTGGCTTGCTGCCATGAGCCGCGCCCACGATGCCTGCTTTCTCAAGAAGATCCATCAGGCGACCGGCACGGTTGTAACCAATAGAGAACTTACGCTGGATAAGACTCGTAGAACCACTGCCACTCTGAACAATGAGACGGGCAGCGTCTTCAAACATTGGGTCAAGATGAGAAAGATCTACATCCGACGCGCCTCCGCCAAAGTCATCACCACCTTCAACAGCTGGCTCTGGCAACTCAAATGGTGCTACATAGCCCTGCTGTTCAGCAATGAAGTTGTTAATATCCACCACCTCAGGAGTATCGACAAAGGCACACTGTACACGTATGGGGTCATTGCCTTGCAGATAGAGCATATCACCACGGCCAATGAGCTGCTGAGCACCCATACGGTCGAGAATGGTCTTCGAGTCAATGCCCTGAGACACCTTGAAGGCGATACGTGCAGGGAAGTTTGCCTTGATGGTACCAGTGATGATGTTTGTAGTAGGACGCTGAGTAGCAATAATCATGTGAATACCTACGGCACGAGCCTTCTGGGCGATACGGGCGATAGGAAGCTCTATCTCTTTGCCAGCAGTCATGATTAGGTCACCATACTCATCGATTACCACAACTATGTATGGCATGTACTTATGTCCCTTCTCAGGATTCAGCTTACGAGCGATGAACTTACGGTTGTAGTCCTTAATGTTACGCTCACCGGCAGCCATAAGCAGTTCATAGCGGGCATCCATCTCAACACAGAGGCTCTGCAGGGTGCGCACCACCTTTGAAGTATCAGTGATGATAGGGCTGTCAGCCTCATCGGGAAGGGCTGCAAGGAAGTGCTTGTCCAGATTCTTGTAAACAGAGAACTCAACCATCTTAGGGTCAACGAGCACAATCTTCATCTCAGCAGGATGCTTCTTATAAAGCAGAGAGGTAAGGATGGCATTCAAGCCTACAGACTTACCCTGACCTGTAGCACCTGCGACAAGAAGGTGAGGAGCCTTTGCGAGGTCGAACATGAATACTTCGTTAGTGATGGTCTTACCCATGGCGCAGGGAAGTTCCATGGTTGTCTCCTGGAATTTCTTTGAGTTGAGCACCGACTCCATAGACACTATGTTTGCCTTGGCGTTTGGCACCTCAATACCAATGGTGCCCTTGCCTGGGATAGGAGCAATGATACGAATGCCGAGTGCCTTCAAGCTCAAGGCAATATCGTCCTCAAGGTTGCGAATCTTAGAGATTCTCACGCCCTGAGCAGGGGTAATCTCATAAAGAGTGATGGTAGGACCTACAGTAGCCTTGATGCTGCTGATGTCGATGCCAAAGTTACTAAGCACCTCAACGATGCGGTTCTTATTGGCATTCTGCTCATCCATGTCGATTGACGGCTTTCCATCAGTATCGTAGGTCTTAAGAAGGTCAAGTGTGGGATAACGATAGAACTCAAGGTCACGCTTTGGGTCATAGGGCTCGAGATTCTCTTCAACGACAGCCACAGTATTGCTACCATCGGCAGTCTCTTCGCTACCTGCCACTTCGATGTCCATACCCATATCGTCAGATTCCTTGCCTGTGAGGGTCTGCTCAGCCTTATCAGCCACCTGCTGATAGACATCCAACTCTACCGTGTTGCCATTGTTCTCTTCCTCGCCTTCAGTCTCGTTATTCTTGAAATCATCAAACTCGACAACCTTTGGTTCCGGGTCTGTGAACATATCATCGTTAGTCTGCAACTGGCGCTCATAGCTATCCTCAGGTGCAACCTCTTCCTTAGAAGTATCAACGATGTTGAACTTAATCTTGTCAATCAGTCTCGATGGGTTAAGCGCCTTTCTTATCAGATTGATGGTCTCAGTACTCACATAGATGAGGAATGCCAAAGCCACCAATGCGAGTATTGCCACCAAGCCAGGAGTACCCACATAGCCCTCAATGGTATTGGACATAGTGAAGCCATGATCGCCACCAGGATTGAAATGGCTGCCTTCAAACAGCGGTGCAAGGAAACGAGCAAAAGCTATCGAAGTCCATATCATCATCACAGACATGGTGAAGAACCACTTCCAGAGATTCACCCTGTAGGCTTTCATCAAGTAAAGCGAAACGATAAACATGAACGCTGGAATGAAGAATGCTGGAACGCCAAAGCACTGCTTCACAAAGAAATAAGCGATGTAGGCTCCAAGCGAACCGCAAGAATTCCCAAACTTACGATCCTCGTTGCTCATCTCACCGTCCCTAAGATTCTCTATCAGGCTTTGATCAGCATCACCTGTGACAAAGAACGAAATGAAAGAAAGAATGAAATAGAACGCTACAACAAACAATAGCAGTCCAATAAAGAAGTTTATTCTCTCATTATGAAATATGTTGACGAATCCTAAAGATTCGGCGAATGAAGGCTTAGTTTCAGTCTTTTTTAAGGTCTTTCTTGCCATGAATATATACCAATTATTTTTTTCATGTGCAAAATTAGTAATAAAAAATGAATTGAGCACACACGTTATCGTTTTTTTTTGTAATTTTGCACGCTGTAAAAAAGCATATAATAAAACAAACATGGAAATTGCTAGCAAATACGACCCAAAAGAGGTCGAAGGTAAATGGTATCAGTATTGGCTTGACAACAAGCTGTTTTCAAGCAAGCCCGATGGTCGTCAACCATACACCATCGTCATTCCCCCGCCAAACGTGACGGGTGTGCTACACATGGGCCACATGCTGAACAACACTATTCAGGATATTCTTGTACGCCGTGCCCGCATGGAAGGCAAAAATGCATGCTGGGTTCCTGGCACTGACCACGCTTCTATTGCCACAGAGGCAAAGGTTGTGAAGAAACTTGCTGCTGAAGGCATCAAAAAGCACGACCTCACTCGTGAGCAGTTCCTCAAGCACGCTTGGGACTGGACTGACGAGCACGGAGGCATCATCCTCAAGCAGCTGCGCCGTCTTGGTGCTTCATGCGACTGGGACCGTACTGCATTCACTATGGACGAGAAGCGTTCTAAGAGTGTAATCAAGGTTTTTGTTGACCTCTACCGTAAGGGTTACATCTATCGCGGTCTGAGAATGGTAAACTGGGACCCGAAGGCTCTCACAGCGCTAAGCGACGAAGAAGTAGTTTACAAAGAAGAGCAGTCAAAGCTCTATTACCTGAAATATTATGTGGCTGATTCTGAGGCCGTAACTTCTGAAGGCGAAGGCAACGTTATCCACAAGGACGAGAAGGGCTACTATGCCGTTGTTGCCACAACCCGTCCTGAGACCATCATGGGTGATACCGCAATGTGTATCAACCCTAAAGACCCGAAGAACCAGTGGCTGCGCGGCAAGAAGGTCATCGTGCCTTTGGTGAACCGCGTGATTCCTGTAATAGAAGACCGCTATGTAGAGATAGAGTTCGGTACAGGCTGTCTGAAGGTTACTCCTGCCCACGACAAGAACGATAACATGTTGGGCAAGACTCATAATCTTGAGACTATCGACATATTCAATGCTGACGGAACTATCAGTAACGAGTCAACACTCTATGTTGGAATGGACCGTTTCGAATGCCGCAAGCAGATAGCAAAAGACCTTGAGGCAGCAGGACTGATGGAGAAGATTGAGGACTACACCAACAAGGTGGGCTACTCTGAGCGCAACCCAGACACAGCTATTGAGCCACGTCTCTCGCTTCAGTGGTTCCTCAAGATGCAACACTTCGCTGACATCGCCCTTCCTCCAGTGCTCAACGGTGAGATGCACTTCTATCCGCAGAAGTACGTAAACACCTACAAGAACTGGCTTGAGAACATTCAGGACTGGTGCATAAGCCGTCAGTTGTGGTGGGGTCATCGCATTCCGGCATACTACTATGCTGAAGAGAAGTTTGTAGTGGCTGAGACAGCAGAGGAAGCACTCGAACTGGCTCGCAAGGAGAGCGGCAACGCCAACCTTCAGATGAGCGACCTGAAGCAGGATGAGGACGCACTCGACACATGGTTCTCTTCATGGCTATGGCCTGTTTCGCTGTTCGACGGAATTAACAACCCCGGCAACGAAGAGATTAGCTACTACTACCCCACCTCAGACCTCGTGACTGGTCCAGATATCATTTTCTTCTGGGTGGCACGTATGATTATGGCTGGTGAGGAGTATATGGGTAAGTTCCCATTCAAGAATGTATATTTCACTGGCATCGTGCGCGATAAGCTCGGACGCAAGATGTCGAAGTCATTAGGCAACTCACCTGACCCCATTGAGCTTATCGAGAAGTTCGGTGCCGACGGTGTTCGTATGGGCATGATGCTTTCTGCACCCGCTGGCAACGATATCCTCTTCGATGAAGCACTCTGCGAGCAGGGACGTAACTTCAACAACAAAATATGGAACGCCTTCCGACTGGTAAAGGGTTGGCAGGTGGCTGACGATGACTCATGTGATAACACAGAGGCAGCCAAGATTGCAATCGCATGGTTTGACGCAAAACTGCGCCAGGCAAATGCTGAGATGGAAGACCACTTTGCAAAGTATCGCATCAGCGATGCCCTTATGACGGTATATAAGTTGTTCTGGGATGAGTTCTCTTCTTGGTATCTTGAGATGGTGAAGCCCGCATATGTTGACGGAAAGGCTCAGCCTGTTTCTCGTACTACATACGAAGCAACACTTCGTTTCTTCGAGACTCTGCTGAAGATGCTCCATCCGTTCATGCCTTTCATCACCGAAGAGTTGTGGCAGGCAATCTACAAACGTAAGGATGGCGAGAGCATCATGCGCGACAGCCTTGTGATGAGTGCTCCAACTGCCGATGATGACAAGCTCGCTCAAGACATCGAGTTGGTGAAGCAGGTTGTATCAGGTGTTCGCACAGTACGCTCATCAAAGAACATCGCTCCCAAGGAAAAGCTTGCTCTGCAGGTTATTGGAGAGAACAAGTTCGAGTCATACAACGACGTAATCCTTAAGATGGCAAACCTCAGCAGCATCGATGTTGTTGAAAGCAAGGATGCCACAGCAAGTGCTTTCATGGTGGGTACAGACGAGTTTGCAGTACCCCTTGGCAACATGATTGACGCAGAGGAGGAGATAAAGAAGATGGAAGCTCAGATAGAGCACCTCGAAGGATTCCTCGCTTCAGTCAAGAAGAAGCTCTCCAACGAACGCTTTGTACAGAATGCTCCTGAAGCCGTTGTTGCAATGGAACGCAAGAAACAGGCTGATGCAGAAGAAAAGATTGCCACCTTGGTAGAATCAATTAAAGCATTAAAAAATAGCAAGTAAATATGGAATGGTTAGTTAATCTATTCACTAATACTGAATCGGTAGCCCACATTGCATTGCTCTATGCAGTAGTGATTGCAGTAGGTGTCTATCTTGGCAAGATCAAGATTGGAGGTATTTCCCTTGGAGTGACCTTCGTCCTGTTTGCTGGCATTGTAGCAGGTCATATCGGATTCACAGCCCCTACCCCAATACTTACCTTCGTACAGGATTTCGGACTTATCCTCTTTGTGTTCATGATCGGTTTGCAGGTAGGTCCTGGCTTCTTTGAAAGCTTTGGAACGGCAGGCATCAAGCTTAACGGACTTGCAGCCTCAGCCATACTGCTTAACATAATTGTGATGTTCGCTTGCTACTTCATATTCTTTGACACAACGAACATTGCAAACCTCCCCATGATGGTAGGTACGCTCTATGGCGCTGTAACGAACACACCTGGTCTCGGTGCTGCAAACGAAGCACTTAGCTCCATGAGCAATATCTTCAATGGCAGTGTGCCTCAGATTGCATCAGCTTACGCTTGTGCATATCCTCTTGGTGTCGTTGGTATCATCGGTGCAACAATTCTCGTACGCTTCCTCTGTAAGATTAAACTTGAAGAAGAAGAAGAGAAACTGAATGAGACGGAAAGCGGCAAAGCCAACAAGAAGCCTTACAAGATGCACCTTGAGGTATCGAACAAGTATCTTGAGGGCAAGACGCTATTACAGGTTCACGACTTCCTGAATCGCGACTTTGTTGTATCACGTCTCGTACACAACGGAGAGCTTTGCATCCCTAACCGAAACACATTATTTCATTTAGGCGACCAGATGCTCATCGTTTGTGCAGAAGCAGACCAGGAGGCTATTACTGCCTTCATCGGTCCAAAACTCGACATCGACTTTGAGCAGCAAGACCAGCCACTCGTTTCGAAGCGTATTCTCGTAACCAATCCGGAAATCAACGGAAAGACACTGGCTTCGATGCATTTCTCAAGCGTACATGGTGTCAACGTTACCCGCGTAACTCGTCACGGAATGGATATCTTCGCTTCAGCCTCACTGCCACTGCAGGTAGGCGACCGTGTGATGGTTGTTGGTCCAGAGGATGCTGTTGACCGCGTAGCGAAGAAGATGGGTAACTCAGTGAAACGTCTCGACCACCCTAACATCGCTACTATTTTCGTAGGAATAATCCTGGGTCTCATCTTCGGCTCACTGCCTTTGGCAATTCCTGGAATGCCTGTACCAATAAAGCTCGGTCTCGCAGGTGGTCCGCTCATCATAGCAATCCTAATTGGTCGCTATGGTTACAAGATTCATCTCGTGACTTATACTTCTACATCAGCAAACATGATGCTACGCGAAATAGGACTTGTACTATTCCTTGCATCAGTAGGTATCAAGGCCGGTGCTTCGTTCTTCTCGACAGTGGTAGAAGGTGACGGACTGCTCTATGTGCTGACTGGTTTCCTTATTACTATTATACCTATATTAATAATAGGTCCGATAGCACGTCTGAAGTTCAAGTTCAATTACTTCACAATAGCAGGTATGCTTGCCGGTACATATACCGATCCCCCCGCACTTGCCTATGCTAACAGCATATGCACGAAGGAAGCTCCTGCTGTAGGATACTCTACTGTATATCCTCTCGCAATGTTCCTCCGCATATTTACAGCACAGCTCATTGTATTGTTCTGTTGCGGTTGACATAATATAATTATGGTGGTTAGGTTCTCCAAAATGAGAACTAACCACCATCTTTGCTTATAAAACAGATAACAACTAAAAGCCAATATAACTATAACCAATACAAACGAAATGAACAAAGTCAGAATTCTGTTAGGCTCTTTACTAGTTTCAGCCTCACTGACATCACTTGCTCAAGGTTCGAAGAGCATCGTTATAAGCGAAGTGCTCACGAACAACACAGCCAGCATTCAGGATTCTTACGGCAACAGACATGCTTGGGTAGAACTTGCCAACACATCGTTCTCACAACACAACGTTCGTGGCATGTTTCTAACCACAGACCGCTCTGTGCTTGACAAGAAAATGAGTGTTCCTGAAAGAATCAAGCGCATGTCAATCATCCCCAATGGCGAAGACAGAACAAACATGGGGGCGCGAAAACATCTTATCATCCTATGTAACGCTTCACCAACAGAAGGCAAGTTAAGCCTTGCGCTACCCGTACCTACCGACAAGCCTGTTTGGATAGCTCTATATAACGGCAATGCTACGGAGCTCATAGACTCCGTAACGGTGCCCATCCTTAACACAAACGAGAGCTATGCTCGCGTAAATGGGTGTTGGGCAGTTAAAAGTCCTGAGAATGTAACTCCTGGCATAGAGAACTACATTGAAGCCAACGAAAGCAAGATAGCAAAGTTCAAACGCGAAGACCCACACGGTTTTGCCATGAGCATCATGGCAATGGGAATAGTATTCCTCTGCCTGGCTCTACTTTGGATATTCTTCACAATTTTCGGTCTTGCTGCAAGACACATGGAGACTGCTAAGAAAGTTGCTCACAAGCAGCCTATCAAACCCATAACGCAAACTGTAGAGAAGACCATTGAGATAGCCCACACTACAGGAAACATCCTTCAGGACGGTTTCAAGATGAAAGGCAAGGACATTGAAGTGTACATGGCAGTCATAGGAATGGCTCTCAGACAATATGAAGAAGATGTACACGATATAGAGAGTGGCGTCATCACCATCAAGCCCAAAGACACTAACTGGGACGATGAATACAGCCAGATGACACAACTCCACGAACCGTTTGCTCCAACAAGCCACGATTATTCAAGAATTCCAACTACACCAGAACTTTTCTAATAACAAATAAGACTATGAACAAATATCAATATAAAGTACAAGGCGTTGACTATGAAGTCGAAATCGCCGAGGTTGAAGGTAACATCGCCAAAGTCAACGTAAACGGAATACCCTTCGAGGTTGAGCTACAGAAGCCTATCAATGCGTTCAAGCGTCCTACAGGTAATACTGTCAAGATTGAACAGCCAAAGCAGACCACTCAGCAATCGACAAGTCAGCAGTCAACAACACAGCAGGTTGTAACAACGCAGCAGGCTGCTACAACGGAAGCTCCAGGAAATGGCAATCAAATCAAAGCTCCACTTCCCGGCACTATCACGGACATTAAAGTTGCCATAGGCCAGCAGGTAAACATTGGTGACACTGTTCTTGTACTTGAGGCAATGAAGATGCAGAACAACATTGAAGCAGAATATTCTGGTACAGTAACCTCAATATCAGTGAAGACTGGAGAAACTGTGAAAGAAGGCCAAGTGATGTTGGTGATTGGATAGTACAATAGTGAGTTTTATATCACGCGTAATTCATTATCGTTTATGTTTGAATTCATTATACAAAACCTCAACGAGTTTCTTACCTACACCGGCTTTGCTAATGCCGAAGTAGGCAATATTATAATGATAGCAGTAGGTGCTCTGTTCATCTATCTTGCCATAAAGAAAGATTTCGAGCCCCTACTGCTCGTGCCAATAGGTCTTGGCATCATTCTTGGTAACATTCCGTTTCGTGCAGATGCGGGACTCGAGATAGGTATCTACGAGGACAACTCCGTACTTAACATCTTCTATCAGGGTGTGCGTCAAGGATGGTATCCACCACTCATCTTCCTCGGAATAGGAGCGATGACAGACTTTACTGCCCTACTGGCAAACCCTAAGCTGATGCTCATAGGTGCAGCAGCTCAGTTCGGAATTTTCGGGGCCTATATGCTTGCTCTGTTATTTGGGTTCGAGCCTAATCAGGCAGCGGGCATTGCCATCATCGGTGGTGCTGATGGTCCTACAGCCATCTTCCTGTCATCGAAGCTATCACCCAACCTCATGGGTGCCATAGCAGTATGCGCATACAGCTACATGGCTCTTGTTCCCCTAATTCAACCTCCATTGATGCGTCTGCTCACTACTGAAAAGGAACGGACAATAAAGATGAAGGCAAGCCGTGAGGTAAGCCAGAAGGAACGTATTCTCTTCCCCATCATCGGTCTGTTGCTCACCACCTTCATCGTTCCGTCAGGTCTGCCCTTGCTCGGCATGTTATTCTTCGGCAATCTTTTGAAAGAAAGCGGCAAGACCACACGTCTGGCAAAGACTGCTGGCGCAGCCCTCAACGATATTGTCGTGATGTTGCTCGGTCTCACCGTTGGTTGCTCTACCCAGGCATCTGAGTTCCTTACTCTCAACACCGTGTTTATCTTCGCTATCGGTGCTTTTGCATTTGCTGTGGCAACAGCAAGTGGCGTATGCTTTGTGAAGTTGATGAATCTATTCTTGCCAAAAGACGAGAAGATTAACCCTCTGATTGGTAATGCAGGTGTAAGTGCT
This sequence comes from Prevotella sp. E13-27, assembly GCF_023217965.1. Taxonomy (NCBI): domain Bacteria; kingdom Pseudomonadati; phylum Bacteroidota; class Bacteroidia; order Bacteroidales; family Prevotellaceae; genus Prevotella; species Prevotella sp. E13-27. The sequence goes on from NZ_JALPSC010000002.1 coordinate 1,477,081, forward strand.
GTTCCTATGGCTGCACGCATATCAAATAACCTCGGTCAAGAGTACGACCGTCACAACTTCCTGCTCATGCATGCCATGGGTCCGAATGTTGCAGGTGTCATTGGCTCTGCTGTTGCTGCAGGTGCCATACTCGGATTCCTTTCGTAATATTACAGAAACGAAAAAAAATAAAAACTATGACAGGAACGGCAGATTACTTATTGAGCATCTTCGTAGCAGCTTTGCTTGGAGGAGCCATCGGTTTTGAACGTGAATATCGTTCGAAGGAAGCTGGATTCCGTACCCACTTTCTTGTAGGACTTGGGAGTGCACTTTTTATGATACTCTCAATGCATGGATTTGATAGCTTCGTGGCTCAACCAGGAGTAATCATTCAGCGCGACCCGGCCCGTATGGCTGCACAGGTGGTTAGCGGAATCGGTTTTATTGGTGCCGGATGTATCATTTTCCAAAAGAATGCAGTAAAGGGGCTTACCACGGCGGCAGGCCTGTGGGTAACGTCAGCCATAGGCATGACAGCCGCCACAGGCATGTATACTGTTGCTGCCGCCTCAACGGCGATGGTTATTGTGTGCCTTGAGGCGATGAATTTCATTCATCACCATATTTTTAAGCATACGCCACACGAAAGTTATGATGCGGATGAGAATTCTGACAGCAGCACAGAACAATCTAAATAGCCAACTGCACAGTCTGACAATGATATAAAACGATACTAAGAATCTGTAGAACATAGAACTTCAAGTAAGAGTTTTAATCTAAAAAACCACAACTATCACAGTCGCAATAGTTGACGTGCATTGGCTATAGCTGCATCGCTGACATCACTGCCACTGAGCATCTGTGCAATCTCAGTGACACGTTCGTCTGACGAGAGTTTCTGCATATGACTGACGGTGCCATTAGCCGTTTCCTCCTTATACACCTTATAGTGATGGGCCCCAAGGGCTGCTATCTGTGGCAGATGAGTTATGCTTATTACCTGTCGGTCTTGCTGTCCCATTTCATGCATTATCTGTGCCATCTGCTCAGCAATTTTTCCACTGACACCGGTGTCTATCTCATCGAATATTATTGTCGGCAGTTTCACCGCACCGCTAATCATCGCTTTCAGGGCTAACATAACGCGTGCTATCTCGCCACCCGATGCCACCTGGGAAACAGGCTGAAGTACTGTCGAAGTATTGGCACTGAAGAGGAACGACACCTTATCCTGTCCGTTACGGCCAAGCTGCTCTTTCGTCAAAGCCACCTCGAAGCGAACATTCGGCATTCCAAGGGGTACAAGTCGTTCACGCATCTGTTTCTCCACTTCACGAGCAGCTTTCACACGCTTTGAGGATAGTTTGTCAGCAAGCTGCTGACACTTATCCTGAAGTTCTGCGAGTTTCTTGCGTTGCTCTGCTATGTTCTCATCGCTGTTCTCGATGTTAGATAGTTTTTTCCCAATCTGTTCTTCTAACTCAAGAAGCTCTTCAACAGTCGTTACATGATATTTTTTCTGTAGCTCATAGATACGGTCAAGACGAGCATTCACAGCGTCAAGCTCTGCTGGGTCAAAGTCAACCTTTGACAGAAGGCTGTTCACCTCTGCAGCCACATCCTTCAGTTCAATATAACAACTATTCACACGTTCTGCTAATTCTTCAGAAGATGCAAATACTCGTCCAATAGAATGAAGTGACGAAGTCGCATTACGAAGCAATGACAATGCCCCACCCTCTTCACCGTCGAAATAGTTTTCAGCATCGTAGAGAGCTTGTTTTATCTCTTCTGCGTGACTCATCGTCTCGCTTTGGTCTTCCAATTTCTGCTGCTCACCTGCATTCAACTTAGCAGCAGACAACTCATCGTACTGGAACTGGAGGAAATCTGCTTCCCGACGGCTTTGTTCTATCTCTTTTTCAAGGGTTCTGAGATTCTGTTCTGCCTCCTGATAAGCAGCATATGATTTCTGATAAGCCTCCAGGTCTGCTGAGTCACGAGCTATAATATCAACAACCTCAAGTTGAAAGTCCTGCTTATTTAACAGCAGATTCTGATGCTGCGAGTGTACATCTACCAAGCTCTCGCCAAGCTCCTTCATCAGCGACAATGCGACAGGAGTGTCGTTGATAAAAGCACGGCTCTTTCCAGAAGCAGTAAGCTCGCGTCTCAAAATAGTGTCTTCCGCATCCTGTTCAATGTCGTTCTGCACAAAGAAATCATCCATAGCATAGCGCGAGAGGTCGAAATGTGCCTCTATGACACACTTATCAGAACCAGCTTTTATGGCTTTGGAGTCAGCACGCTGTCCTAAAAGCAGACCTATTGCTCCAAGAATGATGCTTTTTCCAGCACCAGTCTCACCTGTGATAACAGAAAAGCCCTTGCAGAACTCTATGTCAAGTTCCTCAATGAGCGTATAGTTTTTAATATATAAATGCTTTAACATAAACGAACTCTCTCAACAACTATTGCCTAATCTTTTCCCACGTAGTGTTCTGCGATGCATTAAGACCAAGAAGGATGTCATAAACAGTCTGTTTTTCCTTCTGAGTTCCTTTACCTTTGTAGATATTTGCCAACTCATCTTTCTTGTAGTCAGTCCAAATCTGGGGCAATAGACTCAGTGGTTTATCTTCATGAGCTTTTTTCAGACAGTTCTCAAGTGCAGTCGTGACATTGGTGCGTCCACGTTCCACGTTTTGCGCCATCTCGTCCAAACCCTTACGATAGTAGTCATATTGCAACTGTCGGAATGGTTTCATTGCCTCGTCAAGATAGTCATTGATGATAGCAAAGCGGTTACGTGAGTCCTCAAATGACTTCCATCCGGGGAAGTCCAGATTCTGTGCATTGTTTACAAGGTTCATACAGCGCTGCAGTACATCCGTTCCTCCCATAGGTGAGAAACTATCCAGATCGAGTCCTATGATAAGATATGCATAATACGCTAAAAGCGCCACCAACTGATTATCAACATAATCCTCCTGATTGAAGTTCAGTTGGTCGAACTGTGCAAACTCAAAGTCAAAGTTCTTATCACGATTGTTGTAAAGTGTTGTCGTATATGCAGAGTTATAGACAGGACGATTGGCCTGGATCAGCGCAGTACACGCAAAACGGTTAGAGCTGGCATCGTATTTCGTTACAGTAAGATTAAACGTACATGATATACGTTCGTTCTGCTGGAACTGCAAAGCGGTCCACTGTCGCTCGTTAACGAACTGTTCCATCGTCTTCTGCAGATTATCGAAGACAGAGGCATCGGTACCTTGAATTTGCTGATGGTTAATGTTTATCTTTACCACCAGTTCCTGTGCCTGCATACAAGTCGCGAAAAGTAGCAGCAATAATGATATGGAGAGAAGTCGCTTCATTAAGAAAGAAATTTATTTCATGCTTGCCAGCTCATCAATAATATCACGAGCCACCTCATTTTTAGGTTTCTTCTCATAGTCTTTACGACCAGTATGTGATATAATTGAAATCTGGTTTTCGTCGCTCTTGAAGCATGTACCCTCGTTACGCAGTGAGTTAAGAACGATGAAATCAAAGTTCTTCTTCTCAAGTTTATTTTGGGCATTCTGTTCCTCGTCGTTTGTTTCGAGAGCGAATCCAACAAGCTTTTGGTTTGAGCGTTTCATCATGCCAAGCTCAGCTGCAATATCGGGATTGGGCACAAGATGAATATCCATTGTCTGTCCAACCCTCTTGATTTTCTCTTCCGCTACGCTTTCAGGACGGAAATCAGCGACAGCAGCACAAAGAATGGCAGCATCCATTTGAGGGAATGCGTTCACGGCAGCATTGTACATTTCCTGAGCACTCTCCACATTAACACGATGGATGCGAGGATGTGAAGATTTCAGCGAAACAGGACCGGCAACCAACGTCACATCAGCACCACGACGAGCACATTCCTCTGCGAGGGCGAAGCCCATCTTACCACTGCTGTAGTTTCCTACAAAACGTACCGGATCTATCTTCTCGTATGTTGGTCCTGCTGTCAACAGGATATTTTTTCCGACAAGGTCTTTTGGTTCAAAAAACTCGTCAAGAGCCGCTACTATATGTTCAGGTTCAGCCATACGTCCCTTACCTTCCAATCCGCTGGCAAGGAAGCCGCTCTCTGCCTCTATGAAGTGATTTCCAAAAGAAGCCAGACGCTCCATGTTTGCCTGCGTTGAAGGATGGGCATACATGTCAAGATCCATAGCAGGAGCAATGAAAACAGGAGCCTTCATAGAGAGATAGGTCGTAATGAGCATATTGTCAGCCACACCATTAGCCATCTTGCCAAGAGTTGAAGCCGTGCAAGGAGCTATAAGCATAGCATCAGCCCATAATCCCAAATCAACATGGCTATTCCACGTGCCGTCACGCTGAGAGAAGAACTCGCTGATGACTGGTTTATGAGTAAGTGCAGAAAGTGTTATAGGGGTTATAAACTCTTTTCCCGCAGGGGTAATCACCACCTGCACCTCTGCCCCAGCCTTTATCAGTCCACGAATGATGAGACACGCCTTATAGGCAGCTATAGAGCCAGTAATACCTAAAACGATCTTCTTCCCTCTGAGCATATTATTTCATTTTCTGTGCCTCACGTAAACGGATTCTGGTCAGCACCTGTTTTGTGTTATAGGTAAAATCTCCTGATAACATCCATCCATAGTAGCCTGGATCATATCTCAACACGTCTGCAACAGTTTTTCCCTTATGCTTACCAAAGTTGAAATACTCCACCATAACAGGTTTCCCTGCCTCATCAAGCACCACATTGCCATTAGAATCCTTTGCTTCACCCCAGACGATACGTCCTGCGAAATCCACATTCTGGTTAACCTTTGAAAAATCTGCAAGGAATTCAATATCGTTCTTCAGCACACGTCCTTCAGGATTCTCTCCCAGTTCTCGCTGTCTCTCCTCAGTGTAGTGGTCCAACTCACCCATCAACACACGATAGGTTGCTTCCGTATCCTGATCGGCACGGTGAGCCTCGAAGTCATCCTCCATCTTACGGCCACAGTAGAACTTATAAGCAGCAGCAAGGTTACGGCGCTCAAGTTTATGGAATATTGTCTGAGCATCTATAAGACGACACTTTGAAAAGTCGAAGTCAACACCTGCACGCAAGAACTCCTCTGCCAACAGGGGTACATCGAAATGGTTTGAATTAAAGCCTGCTATATCGCTACCACTGAAGATGTCGGCAAGCTTCTTTGCCATTTGTTTGAACGTTGGCTGATCCTTCACATCATCATTACTGATACCAGTCAACTCTGTTATTACAGGCAATATATACTGCTCAGGATTAATGATGTGGTTACCACGCTCTTCATGGCCGTCAGGAAACACCTTAATATATGATATCTGTATGATTCGGTCCTTAACCAAATCAAGACCCGTCGTCTCCAAATCGAAGATGACCAACGGTTTCACAAGATTTAATTTCATTTTTAATCGTTTATCAACATTGGCATCATCAGCATGAGCACATCCTGATTCTCAGGTTGCTCAGAAGGAATAACCAATCCGGCACGGCTTGGGTCTGCCAATTGTATTACGACCTGCTCACAATCGAAATTACTGAGTATTTCAATAAACGAAGATCCCTTGAAACCTATGCTCATTGTCATGCCATTATAGTCACATGCCATGCGCTCAGTAGCAGTCTTTGAGAAGTCATAGTCTTCCGCGTCAAGCTGCAATGTACCATTCTCAACGTGGAAACGAATGAGGTTACTTGAATCGTTAGAGAAAGGCTGGACACGACGAAGTGCTGAAAGCAGAGCCACACGGTCAACAGTAAGTTGGTTAGGATTGCTCTGAGGGATAACAGAATTGTAGTTAGGATAACGTCCTTCAATTAGGCGGCATACAATCAGTCCGTCCTCGAAATTAATTTCAGCATTGCGCTCGTCGAAGCGAATTACCACATCACCACCATTCTTGCTGAGCACGCTCTTCAAAAGAGAAGCAGGCTTCTTAGGCAGTATGAATGCTGCTGGCACATCGCTTTTTACAGAGAAGATCTTATTACGCACCAATTTATGTCCATCGCTTGCCACAACTGCAAGGCAATCAGGAGTGAGATCAAAGTAGATACCATTCATAACAGGACGAAGTTCATCCTGAGCCGTTGCGAAGATTGAACGGTTAATGTTATCGGCAAGCATTTGTGAGCTGATATTGATGGTTGTTGCGCTCTCACTAACCTGCTGACTCTGTGGGAACTCATCAGCATTTTCTATTGGCAGAGAGAACATACCATTCTGATAGCTTATACGAGCAATATTCTCACCTTGATTCACGTCAAATGTGATAGGCTGCTCTGAAATGCCCTTCACCGCTTCGAGAAGGTCATGGTTACCAACGCAGAAGCGACCATCGCTGTCAGCTTCGTTAAGTTCCATTGAGGTTTTCATCATCACCTCACTATCAGATGCCGTAAGATTCAATCTACCATCCTGGACTTCAAAAAGGAAGTCACCAAGTATAGGCAAAGAATTTTTACTGTTAATAACTCGAGATAAAGCAACAAGGCGATTGCTAAGTGCGGTACTTGAAACTGTAAATTTCATAATATTCTTGATAATTTGTTTTCTGTATTTGGAGTACAAAAATACTAATTTAATATGGGATTAACAAAATAATGTCCATTTTTTTTCTTCTTTTCAAACAATTTTAGTAATTTCGCAAGCGATTTCGAAAAATACAAATTAAAGTAACAATAAATTATCATGGATTTAACAGGTAAAGTAATTGCCATTATGGAGGCAAGGAGTGGTGTTTCAGCACGTACAGGCAATCCTTGGATGACACAGGAGTATGTAATAGAAGTACCAGGTCAGTTCCCTCGCAAAATGGTTTTCAACATCTTTGGTGAGGACAAGATTAAGCAGTTCAACATTCAGGCTGGCGAAGAAATAACAGTACAGTTTGATATCGATGCACGCGAGTTCAATGGTCGTTGGTTCAATGACATCCGTGCATGGAACATCCTACGTGGTCAGGCAGCCCAGACTGTTCCTGCAGCAACACCATTCCAACCACAGCAGATGGCCGCACCACAGGGAGCCACAGCTCCATTCCCTCCTGCTCAGGAGCCTGCAGGTGAAGGTGCAGCAGACGATCTGCCATTCTAAAAAGATTGTCACGAGAAGAAAAAGAAAATGAGGATGAGCTGCTGCCCATCCTCATTTTCTTTTACGTTTAAACAAAAACTTATTTCTTGTTATCTACAGCACACTGCTCAATGGGCAGGCACTTCTTATAGTTCTCGATGTAGCGCTCAAATCCGGCGACATCCTCAGAAGTAGGAGCAATAGAAACGCCTGTGTTGCCAGCAAAGACGACCTCCTCAAGATAGTCAGCAAGGTTGCGTCCCTTATTCTTAATGAGATAACCTGCAAGCAGAGCGATACCCCATGCGCCACCCTCACCAGCTGTTTCCATCACGCTGATTGGAGAGTTGAGTGCAGCAGCGAGCATACGCTGACCTACGCCTGCTGTCTTGAAATAACCACCGTGACCAGTGATGCGATCCACACGAATCATCTCGTCCTTCAATAGGATGTCGTTACCAATCTTCAGCACACCGATAGCGCCATAGAGGTGTGCACGCATGAAGTTAGCAAGATTGAACTTGTCGCCTGCAGAGCGAACGAACATGGGACGTCCCTCAGAGAGACCTGTTACAGGCTCACCAGAAACATAGTTGTAAGCCATCAGTCCGCCACAATCGGCATCACCCTCAAGAGCTTTGTTGAAAAGCTTACCATAGAGTTCGTTCATATCAACCTTTATGCCGAGGAGCTGCTGATACTCCTTAAAGAGACCGACCCAGGCATTAATGTCTGACGTACAGTTGTTACAGTGAACCATGGCTACGAGTGATCCGTCAGGAGTAGTCACCATATCAATCATCTCGTATGGCTTAGACAGAGGCTTCTCAAGAACAATCATCGAGAATGATGATGTACCAGCAGAAACGTTACCAGTACGCTGTTTAACAGCATTGGTAGCAACCATGCCTGTACCTGCATCACCTTCTGGAGGACATACTGGCACGCCTGCCTTCAAGTGACCTGACACGTCAAGTTTTAGGGCACCCTCTGGTGTCAGGAAACCAGCATTCTCGCCTGCGTTCAAAGATTTGGGCAGGATATCAAGCAGTTTCCAAGAGAATCCCTTAGGAGCAATAAGCTCGTCGAACTTGCGCACCATCTCAGCATCATATGTCTTCGTAGCGGGATCAACAGGAATCATACCTGATGCATCACCTACTCCCAGCACGAACTGACCCGTTACCTGCCAGTGAACATAGCCGGCCAGCGTGGTAAGATACTTGATGTTTGAAACATGCTCCTCGTTGTCGAGAATAGCCTCATAGAGGTGAGAGATGCTCCAGCGGAGAGGTATGTTATAATTGAAAAGCTCAGACAGTTCAGCAGCAGCCTTACCTGTATTTGTATTACGCCATGTGCGGAAAGGCACGAGAATTTGCTGTTTCTCATTGAAAGCCATATAACCGTGCATCATAGCCGAGAAGCCTATGGCAGCGAGTGTTTCAATCTCACAATCATACTGCTTCAATACATCCTTGCGCAGCTCTGCATAGCAGTCCTGAAGACCATACCAGATGGCTTCAATGCTGTAAGTCCAGAGTCCGTCAACCAACTGGTTCTCCCATTCATGAGAACCCTGTGCGATGGGTTTATTGTCCTGATCGATGAGGACAGCCTTAATACGGGTAGAGCCAAACTCGATACCGAGAATGGCTTTACCTGCTTCAATTGTTTGTTTTGCGGTCATACTATTTATCTTTTAATTACTTCAGAGCTTTGTTCAGCATGTAGTACACCTCGTTGTTCTGCAGTTGCTGCTTAAACTCATAGGTCTTAGTATCCTTATTTATCTTAACATACTCTATGCCAAGCATCTCAGCGAAGTCCTCCCAGTACTCTTCGGTGATGTCGTAAGAGAATGCAGAGTGGTGAGTACCACCAGCGAGGATCCATGCGCCTGCGCCAATCTCAAATGTAGGCTGTGGAACCCACAGAGCAGAAGCGACAGGAAGATTTGGCATTGGCTTTGGCTCGATACACTCCACTTCCTGTGAAATCAGACGGAAACGGTTGCCGAGATCAACGACAGTAGCCTTGATGCCGCGTCCTACCTTTGAAGTGAACACGAGACGAGCAGTCTGCTGCTTGCGGATACCGATACCGAGGAAGTGAACCTCGAGCTTTGGTTTATCGACAGCGATGAGAGGACAAACCTCGAGCATGTGGCTCTGCAGGCAAGATGAGCGGTCACCTGCAAAGTTAAGAGTGTAGTCCTCGAGGAATGAGCATCCTGTCGGCATGCCCTGCTGGATAACCCACAATGTGCGATAGAGACAAGCCGTCTTCCAGTCACCCTCGGCACCGAAGCCGTAGCCTTCTTCCATCAGACGCTGTGAAGCAAGACCAGGAATCTGGTCGAAGCCGCAGAAGTCAGGAGCATCGATATCTGCATCACCCAAGTCATCGAAGTTGGTGGTAAAGGCAGTAGCACCCTCATCCTTCAGCACGCGACGCAGAGCGATCTCAGCCTTAGCAGCGTTCTTAACCTTCTGCCAGTAAACTTCCTCACCACTCTCATCAATCTTGATGGTGTAGAGTTTCTTGTATTCCTCTACCAAAGCGTCAGCCTCAGCATCAGTCACCTGCTTGAAGTACTCCATCAGAGAAGAAACTGGATAGTAGTCAACATGATAGCCCAGACGCTGCTCGAACTCCACGCGGTCACCATCAGTAACGGCCACGTTGTTCATGTTCATACCAAACATCAGACAGCGCACATTGTGAGCATCAGCAACACCAGCTGCTACACGTGCCCAAACAGCAATCTGCTTCTGAGCATTCTCGTCTTTCCAGTAGCCGCAGACGACCTTACGTGGAACACGCATACGAGTGCAGATGTGTCCGAACTCGATGTCACCGTGAGCCGACTGGTTCAGGTTCATGAAGTCCATGTCCATTGTCTCCCAGGGTATCTCGGCATTGTACTGTGTGTGGAAGTGCAGCATTGGCTTCTTCAGAGCCTGCAGACCCTTGATCCACATCTTAGCAGGAGAGAATGTGTGCATCCAAGTGATGATACCAATACACTTCTCCTCGTTATTTGCAGCCAGCATAACCTGCTCTACTTCCTTAGAGCTGTTAGCTGTACCTTTATATACAATCTTCACAGGAATGTTGTCACTCTTGTTCAGACCGTCAACCATCTCCTTTGAATGTCCGTCAACTGCAACCACTGCGTCGCCTCCGTAAAGGAGCTGTGCACCAGTTACCCACCAAATCTCATAATTATCAAATGCTTTCATTTTGTTCTGGCCCCGCTACTAATCCCTTGTGGGGAAAGACCTAAACAGGGGCAATGGGTCTTTTAGTTATTAATAGTTAGTATATAATTTTTTCGAGCTTAAATCAAACCGTTTCTTACTGCATAATCCCAGGCATCGTGGTCGACCTGCTGCATGGTGCGCACATCGGAAGGCAGTTCGTGAACAGCATAGGCGCTTTCCACAATCTGAAGGACGACGCAGTAGCGCCAACCATCGACCTCGTACCATTCGGTAGTCCAGACGCCATCGTATCCTAATACGACGTTACGTTCCTCACCGTTTCCCATCGCTTTGATGCGGATGCTATCGCTCGCTTCAATAAGGGTGAACGTAAAAGTGTGCTCGCCTTCATAGGGAGAGTGATAGAAGCCATGATATGTAGTCCACACGATGGCAGCACCTTCCTCCAGTTTAGACACATGGTTAGTCCACTCGTCAGTAACGATTTCTGTCTCACCCACTTTTTGCTTCATAGCCATGAGCTTCAGGTCGCGATTGCCCCACTTGTCGTTCATAATGCAGTCTGGTTTCGACTTAATGTTTCTGGCCCTTCTGTCCGTAGTAGGCGTTTGGGCCGTGCTTACGCATGTAGTGTTTCTCCACGAGAAGTGGGTTCATTGTCAAGTTGGGATTCACAGAGAAAGCAACAAAGGCCATCTTCGCACACTGCTCCATAACCTTAGCATTATAAACAGCGTTATCAGGAGATGTACCCCATGAGAATGGACCGTGGTTCTTCACAAGCACAGCAGGTGTGTGATCAGGGTTAATCTTACGGATATTCAGAATCTCATCTACGATAACGTTGCCGGTCTCCAGTTCGTACTGTCCTTTAACCTCAGCCTCAGTCATATCACGCGTACAAGGGATATCCTTGTAGAAATAGTCGGCGTGTGTAGTTCCAATGTTAGGAATATCCTTACCAGCCTGTGCGAATGCTGTAGCGTAGGTAGAGTGTGTATGAACCACGCCCTGTATGTTAGGGAATGCCTTATATAATACAAGGTGTGTAGGAGTGTCGCTTGATGGGTTGAGGTCACCCTCTACCACTTTGCCACTCTCCAGATCAACCACCACCATATCCTCAGCCTTCATCTCGTCATAGCTGACACCGCTTGGCTTTATTACTACGAGGCCTTTCTCACGGTCAATACCTGAAACGTTGCCCCAAGTAAAAATTACCAATCCCTGCTTTACAAGGTCGAGATTGGCTTTAAACACTTTCTGTTTGAGTTCTTCTAACATAGTATTCCTATAGTTTAAAGTTACTATCTTCGTTATACATCTTTTTATTAAAACGATAAAGATATGCGCCACGCTTTGAGCTGAGTTTGTCTATAAGCTCTGTTTTCTCAATGAAGTCCATATCCTTAATACGCTTACGGAAGTTGCGCTTATCTATCTCCTCACCCCCAACAGCCTCATAGAGACGCTGCAATTGGGTTAGCGTGAACAGATCGGGAAGTAGCTGAAAACCGATTGGCTCAGTTTTCATTTTCTGCTTCATGAGACGCCATGCCTTACGCACCATCTCATTATGGTCAGAGTAGAGTTGTGGCAGTTCTGTCACATTAATCCATTCAAGGCCATGCTCCTTGCGAAGCTTTTCGCTATAATCCTTAACATTTATAAGGGCATAATATGCTATTGATATTACGCGTTCACCTGGATCACGGTCAACTTTTCCAAAAGCGCCCACCTGACGCATGAAGACATTCTTCATGCCCGTAAGGTCTCCAAGTGTTCTCTTGGCTGCTTCGTCAATGCTCTCGTTAGCATTGACGAAGCCACCGTAGAGGCTCCATTCTCCTCGTCCCGGGTCCATCTGACGTTTACCGATGAGCACCTTCAGCTTCGAGTCATCGAAGCCGAAGATGATACAGTCAACTGACACCCAGACTTTGGAATGTTCACTATAATAAGTCATTGTTTACTTGAAAATTACCAGAAATAGGCATAGAAGCAAGCGCAGAGGCCGATTACGATCAGGGTGCCCACGATGTCGAAGGTGCCCCAGCTCTCCTTGATCGACTTCTTGAAGTCAGCCGAGAAGGTGATGGCATCGACCTGAGCCTTGGTAGGTGCAGGCGTGAAGCAGCTCACGCAGACCATGAGGCAGATGATGAACACGAGCAACCAGCACTCGAAGATGAGCCAGTTGGTCTGCCAGAACCATGTGGTGTTCTCCCAGAAGGCACCTTCCATAGCAGCCTTGCCCGAGTCGGTGATCACGTTGGTCACGAGGCGAATCATGCCCACGCAGAAGCCGCCAATGAGGCCCCACTCACCTGCCTTAGGCGTGATCTTCTTAGAGAAGATGCCGAGCGTGAACACAGCCACCATAGCGGGGGCGATGAGCGACTGAATGTCCTGCAGATAGCTGTAGAGGTTGCCCATCGACATCATGACAGGCATCCAGGCCAAACCGAGAATCACGACCACGACTGTAGCCATACGGCCTACGAACACGTAGTGGGCCTCGCTCATGCCTTTCTTCATGGGCTTGTAGAAGTCCTCGGTGAAGAGCGTGGCGCAGCTGTTGAAGAAGGCGGCCAGCGATGCAACGAGGGCGCACACGAAACCGATGGTCACGATGCCCTTGATGCCGGCAGGCAGGATGTTCTTCACCATCATGGCGAAGGCGCCGTCGGTTGACTCGTGGTTGGTGATGTCCATCACGATGCCGCTGTCAGGATTCTGCGACAGGGCATAGGCTATCATGCCGGGGATGAGGAACATGAAGCAGGGCAGAATCTTGAAGAAGCCTGCTGCGATGGTGCCGCGACGGGCGCGCTTCATCACTTCGGCATTGTCCTCGCCGGGCACCTGACCCAGTACACGCTGCACGATGTGCTGGTCGGTACACCAGTACCAGAAGCCGATAATGGAGGCTCCGAGGAACACCACATAGCCCGGGAACTGGGGATACATGGGGTCGCCCGGATCGGTGTGGAACATGTGGGTGGTACCGTAGCCCTCGTGGGCTGCATTACACACGGCCATCATGTTCTCCCATCCGGCTGTGATGCTGCCGCCGCCCAAGGCCGAGAGGCCGAGGAAGAGCACGAGGAAGGAGCCTATAATAAGAATAGGTGTCTGAATGGTGCTGAGGGTCATCACGCCCTTCATGCCGCCGAACACGGTGAACACGGCTGTGATGGCAATCAGGCCGATGGCTCCATACCAGAAAGGTATGCCGAGCAGATACTTGAAGAAGATGCCGCCCGTGAAAGCGGTGACCGACACCTTGGTGAGCACATAGGCCACGAGGGTGATGATGCTGAGCCACGAGCCCGTGCGCTGGGTGTAGCGGAACTTCAGGAAGTCGGGCATGGTGATGATCTTGCCCATCTTGTTGATGAGCAGCTGATAGAAGGGCACGAACAGCCAGCCGAGAATCAGGATCATCCAGCCCTGCATCTCCCAATGGGCCATGCCCACGCCGTCCTTGGCACCTGTTCCGGCCAAGCCCACGAGGTGCTCCGAGCCGATGTTGGCGGCAAAGATGGCCATACCGATCACATACCAGGGCTCGCCCTTACCGAAGAGGTAAGCCGACGAGTCTTCGCCCTGCTGGGCTTTCTTGTCTTTCCAGATGGCATACCACACGGCTGCCACCACTCCACACAGGCCGACGATGAGCACCACCCAGTCGAGCCATATAAATTCATGTGAACTCCAGTTCATTTTCTTACTATTTGTTTATTTGTTGATAAGTCGTTTTTTCACTTGATTGAGAACTTATATGCAGCATGGCTGTAGTAGGGCTTTTCAGGAGTTACCACAGGACTTGCCCACTCAGGATGGTTGGGGCTGTCGGGGAACTTCTGGCTCTCGAGACATACGCTCACGTGCTGAGGATACTTCTTACCAAGTTTACGAACAACGTTCTCCTCACCTCCAACGCCCTGGAAGTTACCAGAGTAAACCTGCACACCAGGCTCGTTAGTGAACATCTCCATGAAGATGCCACTCTTTGGGCTATAAAGTGAAGCGCAAACCTGAGTATCGTCGCCCTTACCGTCCTTATATGTGTTCAGACACCAGTTGTGGTCATAGCCGTGAGCGTTCTTTGTCTGGCTATACTCTGACTTAATAGAATCGCCAACAGCATGAGGTGTACGGAAGTCCATTGGTGTACCCTCAACAGGGAGAATCTTACCTGTAGGCATGTAGCTGAAGTCTGCCTCAGTAAAGTTATCGGCATTGACATAGAGCACCTGATCGTAAGCAGGATTTTCGAGGTCGCCTGAGAGATTATAGTAGTTATGGTTTGTCTGGTTGATAATTGTTGCCTTATCGGTTGTTGCCTCCCACACGATATCAAGCACATTATCAGCAGTAACCTTATAAGTAGTCGTTGCCACAACATTTCCAGGGAATCCATTCTCGCCGTCGGCAGCAGTAATCTGCAGTTTGATGAGCGAGTCGTTAACCTCCAGCACGTCATACACCTGATTCATCCATCCTGTAGTGCCACCACCGTGAAGTGAGTGAATACGTGTATCGCCCTTGTGAGGATCGTTCTGGCGAAGCTGATAGGTAACACCGTCAAGTGTGAACTTACCGTCACAGATACGGTTGGCATAACGACCTACGCTTGAACCGTAGTCCGTTGGCGTATTGGCTGTGTCAGCATACTGAGCGATATTATCGAAGCCAAGCACCACGTCAGTAGGCTTGCCGTCTTTATCGTTCACCACGAGACTTACCACGCGTCCGCCATAGTTCGTAATGCACACTTCCATGCCATTAGCGTTCTTCAACGTGTAGAGCTTCACGGGCTTTTCATTAATCACTGTGTCAAACTTTGCTGCATCCAGGCCAGAGAGTGTCAGCTGAGCGGCTGCCTCTTTCTGTCCACCTGCACATGCTGAGAACAACAGCGCTGCTGCGCCGAGTCCTAACAATGAACCTTTTAGTGTTTTCATTAAATTGTTGTTTTTAAAATGAGTTTTAGCTATTGTTTTTCAAATTTGGGTGTAAATTTACGACTTTATTCTGAATCCACCAAATTCGCACGCGTAATACATGCCAAAAAGTTGTACGCACACTTAAATTTAATATTTTTTAAAGAAGCAAACGCTCAGTTTTCCGTTTTTTGCACGAACCAAAGCCCAAAGATTTGGCTGTTATAAAAAAACTTCGTACATTTGCACGTCAAAAAACAAGAGCAAATGAAAGAGGTAACCATTTCAGACAGCGCACTGCGCCAAGCCGCCCAACAAGGTATGGACACATTCGTAGCAACATTTGTGGAAGCCATACGTACAGCCATCGGTGGAGAACTGACAGCAGGCAACATCAGTGAGCTGAACGCTGACCAGATAACGTTGCTGGCATGGGACACGTTGCATAACGAGGTCATGGACGGAGGCTTTGTCCAGCTCATACACAATGGTTACGGACCTTTTATCTTCAAGAATCCGTTTGCCAAGGCGCTGAACAAGATGTGGAACATGCGCGAACTTTCAAAGCTCATCTATGATGCCCACTCGCTCTATGTCAAGTACGGCAAGGAGATTGAAGTCGACTGTACCGACGAGGAGTTCATGGCGCTTTTTGAGAAATATCCGGAGTTTGACGACATGGACGACCTGTTTGTTGAAAAAGAAGAGGAATATACCGAACAGGTAGCAAGATATATTGACAACAACTTAGAACGTTTCGCCAAAGTTGTTTAATTTTTCTTCATAAGAATATCGAGGAATGAATAAGACAGAACAGGAGCTAAGAAAGAAGAGCCCCGTACAGATAAAGAACAAGAAAGCGGCTTTCGAATACTTCTTTATTGAGGAGTTTACTGCAGGCATTGTACTCACAGGCACCGAGATAAAGAGTATACGCTTGGGAAAAGCGAGTCTCGTTGACACATACTGCACTATAATCAACAATGAGCTATGGGTGAAAGGCATGTCTGTAAGTCCATATTTCTATGGCTCATACAACAACCATGAGATGAAACGCGATCGCAAGCTACTGCTTACGCGACGCGAGATTCAACGATTGGCGAGCGCCACAAAGCAGACTGGCTACACAATAGTTCCAACACTCGTCTTTATAGACCAGAACGGACGTGCGAAGATGGATCTCGCGCTCTGCAAAGGTAAGAAAGCGTTCGATAAGCGACAGACCCTGAAAGAGAAAGAAGACCGCAGGGAGATGGATCGCGCAATGAAAAACTATTGAGTTGAGAGACAATAGTGATGAAAAGATTGTTTGAAATAATCAAAGAGAGAGTCCTGATTCTTGATGGTGCCATGGGCACTGTCATCCAAGAGTACGGACTTAACGAAAGTGATTTTAGGGCAGAACGGTTCATTGACACTGTCGGCACCATGAAGGGCAACAACGATATTCTTTGCCTTACACGTCCAGACATAATCAGCGACATCCACGAACGCTATCTCAAGGCAGGAGCCAATATCATAACGACAAACACGTTCAATGCTCAGCGCATTTCACAAGGCGACTACCACATGGAGTCCTTTGCGCGAGAGATGAACCTCGAGGGTGCACGTCTGGCACGCAAAGCTGCCGACAAGTATTCTACTGATGAACAGTCGCGCTTTGTAGCAGGTTCCGTAGGTCCAACGAACAAGACATGTTCAATGTCGCCTGATGTTAGCGACCCAGCCGCACGCGAGCTTACCTACGACGAGCTCTTTGAGGCATATACCGAACAGATGGAAGCTCTCATCGAGGGCGGCGTTGATACCCTGTTAATAGAAACAATCTTTGATTCGCTTAACGCAAAAGTAGCCATCGACGCGGCCATGCAGGCAATGAAACACATGGGACGGGAATTGCCCATAATGCTCAGCGTTACCGTTAGCGACCTCGCAGGCAGAACGCTTAGCGGACAGACCCTCGACGCATTCCTCGCGTCTGTTGACTCCTACCCCATTTTCTCCATTGGTCTCAACTGTTCTTTTGGTGCACAGCAAATGAAGCCGTTCCTAAAAGAGTTGGCTCAACGCGCTCCCTATTACATCAGTGCATATCCTAACGCCGGACTTCCAAACTCAATGGGACTCTATGACGAGACGCCAGAGACAATGGCACCTCAGATAGGTGAGTTCATCGATGAAGGATTGGTAAACATCGTAGGCGGTTGCTGCGGCACAACACCTGCTTTCATAAAGCGATATGTTCCATTGACTATAGGCAAACAGCCTCACAAGCCAGCCCCCATCCCCCAGAATCTCTGGCTAAGTGGCCTCGACATGCTTGAACTGACCTCAGACATACTGTTTGTCAACGTTGGCGAGCGCTGCAACGTGGCAGGCTCACGCAAGTTCCTACGCCTCATCAAAGAGAAGAAATACGACGAAGCCATTTCCATTGCCCGCAACCAAACAAGCGACGGTGCCCTTGTCATTGACATAAATATGGACGACGGTATGCTCAACGCTCGCGAGGAGATGGTTACGTTCCTGAACATGATTGCCGGTGAACCTGACATTGCAAAGGTACCATTCATGCTTGACTCCAGCGACTGGCAGGTGATAGTCAGCGGACTGAAATGTGTGCAGGGAAAATGTATCGTTAACAGCATCTCACTGAAAGAAGGCGAGGAGGTGTTTAAGAGCCATGCCCGTGATGTCATGCGCTATGGTGCGGCAGTCGTTGTGATGTGCTTCGACGAAGAGGGACAAGCCACTACCTACGAACGTCGCATAGCGATAGCCGAGCGTGCGTATCACATTCTAACCCAGCAAGTTGGAATGAATCCACAAAACATTATCTTCGACCCAAACATCCTCGCCATTGCCACAGGCATGGAAGAGCACGACAGCTATGCTCTCGACTTCATCAGAGCCACGAAATGGATACGCGAGAACCTGCCAGGGGCACACGTTAGTGGAGGTGTCAGCAACCTCTCATTCTCGTTCCGAGGCAACAACTACATTCGTGAAGCCATGCATGCCGTATTTCTTTATCACGCCATCCAAGCCGGCATGGATTTCGGCATCGTGAATCCAGCAACAAAGATTCAATATGCCGACATTCCACAAGAGGAACTTGACATAATCGAGGATGTTGTGCTCAACAGAAAGAAAGGAGCAGCCGAGAGGCTGATAAATCTTGCAGCCCAGCTCAATGCCGCCGAAGCAGCCTCTAAGGGTTCATCATCAGACAACAATTCCGGCATAGCCACCTCTGGAGCAGAGGATAAATCTTCCGTAGAGAAGGCTCCCCTCTCCGAGCGTCTTTCCCAAGCCCTCATCCGCGGCATAGGCGACAATCTTGAAGCCGACCTCAACGAAGCATTAAAGGAATATCCGCGTGCTGTTGACATTATCGAAGGGCCTCTCATGGCAGGCATGAACGAAGTAGGCAAGCGTTTCGGAGAAGGAAAGATGTTTCTGCCACAAGTGGTGAAGACCGCTCGAACTATGAAGCAGGCAGTAGCAATACTACAGCCACACATAGAAGCTCAGCAGACAAGCGGAACGAAGAAGGCCGGTAAGGTGTTGCTTGCTACTGTTAAAGGCGATGTCCACGACATAGGCAAGAACATTGTTGCAGTGGTTATGGCATGCAACAACTATGAAGTCATAGACATGGGAGTCATGGTGCCTGCCGAGCAGATAGTGAAGAAAGCATTAGAAGAGAAGGTTGACATAATAGGTTTGTCAGGCCTCATCACTCCAAGCCTCGAAGAGATGGTCAACGTAGCTCGTGAGCTGCAGCATGCAGGAATCAGCATTCCCATCATGATTGGAGGTGCAACGACAAGCGAACTGCATGTGGCACTGAAGATTGCACCTGTCTATGGAGGTCCCGTCATTTGGATGAAAGACGCGTCTCAGAACCCTATCGTTGCTGCACGTCTGATGTCTGACGAGAAAGCCATAGAACAAGAGATGAACGACACTTATGAGCATCTGCGCCAAGAGTATGACAGCCAGCAACAAGAGCTGACATCACTCGAAGAGGCTCGAAAAAAGAAACCGAACCTATGGGAATAAAAATAACGATAAAGTGAAGTGGAAGGTAATATGAGCGACAACAAGATAAAGACAGTAATGTTCGACTTGGGAGGAGTAATTATGACACTCAGCCCTGAACAGGCAGTAAGACGCTTCAAGGAATTAGGACTGGAAGATGCCGAACGGCAGCTCGACTCCTATTGCCAAAGTGGTATCTTTGGCGATTTGGAGTGTGGAAAAATCAGCGCAGAGACATTCCGACAGGAGCTGAGCAAGATGATCGGCCGAGAGGTAAGCCACGAAGAATGTCGCCACGCATGGCTTGGATATATGAATGAACTACCAGAACGCAACCTATTATTTCTCAAGCAATTAAGAAATATGGGCTATCGTGTATTACTTCTCTCAAACACCAATCCATTCATGATGTCGTGGGTAAACACCACGCAGCTGCCTGAACTCATGGACAAGTTCTATCTCAGCTACGAGATGAAGATGATGAAGCCCAATGAACAGGTGTTCCGACATGTACTCATGGAAGAGAAATCTTTCCCTCATGAGATACTCTTCGTTGACGACGGACCGCGAAACGTGGCAGCAGCAAGCCAGCTTGGCATGAGAACGCTCTGTCCTGAAAACGGCGAAGACTGGACTAATGACGTATTAAGACTACTAAACGAAGAATAGCAAACAATCAAACGAAATGAACTACAGAATAGCTTTACTTTCAATTGTCATGAGTTTCATTGTGCTTTTCGGAGCACAGGCACAAAAGAAGCGCGACATGCGAGGAGCATGGATCCAGTGTGTCAACGGACAGTTTGAGCGCATGGGTACAGAGAAGATGCAGCAGACACTGACATATCAGCTTGACGAGTTGCAGAAGACCGGTGTAAACACTATTATTTTCCAAGTACGTCCTGAATGCGATGCCCTCTACGAGAGCGACATTGAGCCGTGGAGCCGTTTCCTCACTGGCGTTCAAGGTAAGGCGCCCTCACCATACTGGGACCCTCTGAAGTGGATGATTGAGCAGTGCCACAAGCGCGACATGGAGCTTCACGCATGGATAAACCCCTATCGTGCAAAGACGAAGGGTACATCGGTACTTGCGCCAAACCACATCGCAAGCAAGCATCCCGAATTATGCTTTAATTATGACGGGCTGACTATTCTCAATCCAGGAATAGCCGAGAACAGAGACTTTATCTGCGACGTTGTTCGAGACATTGTGAACCGCTACGACATTGACGGACTCCACATCGACGATTATTTCTACCCCTACCCTGTTGCCGGACTTGACATACCCGATGACAAACAGTATGCCGCCAATAGCAACGGTATCAGCGACCGTGGTGACTGGCGTCGTCATAATGTAAGCCTCTTCATAAAGCAACTTTATGAGACCGTCCATGAGATTAAGCCTTGGGTCAAGGTTGGCATATCTCCCTTCGGAATCTACCGCAACAAGAAAAGCTCGCCTATCGGCAGCAATACCAATGGTCTGCAGAACTACGATCAGCTCTATGCCGACATCCTCCTTTGGGTAAACAATGGATGGCTTGACTATTGTGTGCCTCAGATTTATTGGGAGATAGGTAACAAGGCAGCCGACTACGAGACTCTTATACGCTGGTGGAACCAGCATGCCGGCAAACGTCCGCTTATCATTGGCGAAGATGTAGAGCGTACGGTAAAGCATGCCGACCTCCACAATCCCAATACCCATCAACAGGCAGCAAAGTACAAGCTTCACAACGAGCTTCCGAATGTCAACGGAACAGTTCTGTGGTATGCCAAGATGGCTGTTGACAACCCAGGCAGCTACTCTACCATGCTCAGGAAGAAATACTGGGCACATCCTTCGCTGCAGCCAAGCATGACGTTCATTGACAAAACAGCTCCAAAGAAGCCACGCAAGGTGAAAGCCGTATGGACATCCGACGGATACATGCTCTTCTGGACTGCGCCAAAAGGCAAAGGCTGGAAGAACACCGCTACGCAATACGCTGTTTATTGTTTCGAGAAAGGCGAGAAGGTGAACCTTGACAACGCCTCAAAGATTGTTGCCGTAACAAGCAAGACTTTCTTCAAGCTGCCCTACGAGGACGGCAAAAAGAAATATGTATATGTCGTTACGGCCCTGAACAGAATACACAACGAGAGCAAGAGCGTCACAAAGACCATCAAGCTATAACAAAGCAAAAGCCATGAACAGGACAATACTTCTCGACAACGCAAGAGCAGAAATCTTCGAGTTCAACAACAGTACTGACGTAACTGAGTATCACATAATGATACATGCCGATGAAGGTACTTTCCAGCAGCAGCTTGATGCTGTTCTCGATGCATACCGTTATGTGAGAGAACAGGAACTCAGCGGAGCAACGGCAGTCTTCAAGCGCTATTTTCTCAGCGATGCAGCCAATCAAGCCGACGAAGTGCTCATGGCCGATGTCAGTGACTGCGCAAAGAGCATCATAGAACAGGCGCCCCTCGACGGTTCTAAGATTGCCCTTTGGACTTATCTCATGACAAACGTGACGACACGCCAGCTTCCAAGCGGACTCTGTGAGGTGGCTCACGGAGCATTCCGCCACCTGTGGAACGCCAGTGCCCACAACACAGCCATCAATTCTGAATATCAGACACGTTTACTCTTCAACGAATACATCATGCAGCTGGCACAAGAAGGCTGCACGCTTGCTGACAACTGCATCCGCACGTGGCTCTTCGTTAACGATGTTGATGTCAACTACCCGGGAGTGGTAAAGGCCCGCAACACCGTGTTCTACACGCAAGGACTCACCAACGACACCCACTTCATTGCATCTACAGGAATAGGCGGTCGCCAGCAAGACGCTAACGTTCTCACACAGATGGACAACTATGCCATAGCTGGTATAAGCAAAGAACAGATAACCTATCTCTACGCTCCTACTCACCTCAACCGCACCAGCGACTATGGTGTCAGCTTTGAGCGCGGCACACGTATCGACTATGCCGACCGTAGCCACGTGTTCATCTCAGGAACGGCAAGCATCAACAATAAAGGTCAGATTGAGCATCCGAAAGACATTGTGAAGCAGACCCACCGCATGTGGGATAATGTTGAAACGCTGTTGAAGGAAGCCGACTGCGACTACAACGATGTTGGTGTGATGATTGTCTATCTGCGTGACATTGCCGATTACAAGCTTGTCAACAAGCTCTATGAAGAGCGCTTTCCAGATAAGCCACGAGTCATCGTTCATGCGCCAGTATGCCGTTCAGGATGGCTCGTAGAGATGGAATGTATGGCTGTGAAGGCAACGAACGACAAGAAACTGCCAAGTTTCTAACGCTTAACGACGAAGACAATTATTTGTTGCCAGAGCTGTTCCTGACTGGTCTTATCTCCACGACTTCCACACGCTCGTCAACCACTCGGAAGCGCACGTCTTTTCCTGCAAACGGCATGCCATAGACTCTCGTCGGGTCATCATGATATTGAGGGCGAGGGTCAAAGGAGAGCACCTCCTTCAGTCCTTCCATATCTTCTGTGGAGAACTGTTTCTCAATAGCTTCTGGCACAACGACTTCAAGCCGTTTCCACTCCGTCTTATCAAC